>NZ_SDLD01000290.1:0-253 GCF_013096875.1 Geobacillus sp. DSP4a
TCATACGGAACGACCAGCGATGGTAAAAAAAGGATAGCCATCGCTCGTTGTGTTGGTCAAAAAGTTATTCTGAAAAACTAAATAAAAAATCCTTTGTTTTGACCTTGTTAGGGTGCGAAATGTGAGTATGATGACGGCGGCGGTTTGTTTTTTGATTCCAGGCATGGTCATCAGTAAGTCCACTTCCTCCCGATACGGCTCGAGCAGGCGGTCGATGTGCTGGTCGACTTCTTCGATTAACTGCTCCAATTCC
>NZ_SDLD01000291.1:0-253 GCF_013096875.1 Geobacillus sp. DSP4a
TTTGGCTGTTGGGTGTCGTTACCTCAATGATGGCCGAAAACAACGGGGGTGGCAAGCTTTTTTTCTTCCAACCGTTGAAACTCAAGGGAAAACCGTGAGTGTGGAGGATAAACTTTTGACAATACCTATAGTTAGATGGGAGGTGAAAACATGTATTTTTGTATCAAACAACAGCTAAATGGTTTGACCAAAGAAGAATACTTGACTCTTCGAGAACTGTGCCATATTGCCAAGAACATGTACAACGTCGGAT
>NZ_SDLD01000292.1:0-252 GCF_013096875.1 Geobacillus sp. DSP4a
GTGTCTTATGCTCTAGCGGCGAAGTGGACACGCCTCAAAGAATAAGGATTGCTTGAAGCAGTCAAACTTCTTTGGAAGCCCCCACTTCAAATTTTCGCTAGAAAATTAAGTGGGGGTAGTTCACTGAAAAGATCCATGGGCAATGGTTTGCCCTCCACCCAGGGATGAAAATCCCCCTTTTCTTCCCATAATGAAGAATAGGCGCAAACAGTTCAACAGGACGTTATGCTTAATGGTGGCTTAGACCCTGTA
>NZ_SDLD01000293.1:0-252 GCF_013096875.1 Geobacillus sp. DSP4a
AAGATCGGTTAGAGCTCGTCTTTTTGCCACCATACAGTCCGCAATTGAACTTGATTGAAGGGCTATGGAAATGGCTGAAATCAGACGTGATTTACAACGTGTTCTATTCGAGTGTGCAAGAAATTAGGGTCTTCACCATTTTCTGTGATTTTCACTCAATCCCAGAAACATGTTAGCTGGATGAAATAGGTTCATCAGTCAGGATCCTTCTTCCGCATACAGACCACGAAGTTGGTAGAATGGAAACAGTCA
>NZ_SDLD01000294.1:0-251 GCF_013096875.1 Geobacillus sp. DSP4a
ACGCTTCGCGGAACAAGTGACATTCTGCATCGGTTAGGGCTAAGCTATACGAAACCGACCTATACACTAGCCAATGCCGATGAAGAGAAACAAAAAGAATTCGTCGAAATCACCTTCCCTGAAGTAACCTGAATCCGTGATGGTTGGAAATCAACTTTGATTTTGGTGTTAGTTCTATGGATATATGATCCATACATCCCTTTTTTTGATGATTCCCTGCACCACTTTCATGTTTGAAAACGAGATAAATC
>NZ_SDLD01000295.1:0-249 GCF_013096875.1 Geobacillus sp. DSP4a
TCCCATTGATGCGCAAACTCGTTTCATCGACATGCAGGATGTTGGATTCAAGTAAGGCGTCTTCGATGATGTCCATATTTGATTCCAGCGCTTCGCGTCCTCGTTTCACCATATTGGCAAGGGTTCCCGTACTAATCGAGTGTTGATATAACGCTTCGATTGTATCACTTAAACGCTTGTACGGGATCAATTGGATATGATGTAAATAAACAACGAGCGCCGTGAGCCGTGGACCGTATTGCACATGAT
>NZ_SDLD01000296.1:0-247 GCF_013096875.1 Geobacillus sp. DSP4a
GAAGTGCCGCCCCGGTTCATTGGGCAATCGATTGAACTCCGCTATGACGAACGGGGCGTCTATGTGTACGAAGATGGAAGGAAGGTGGCGGAGGCCGTTCGGGTTCGTTTGGAGGACAACGCCTATGTAAAACGCCATCGGTCCCCGTTTGCGGCGATTCCGGCGAAGGAGGGAGAACACGGTGTATAAATCGTTTTACTCCCTTTCGCGGGAGCCGTTTGCGAAAGAAACAGACCCGTCCGAGGCG
>NZ_SDLD01000297.1:0-244 GCF_013096875.1 Geobacillus sp. DSP4a
GATTCTTCCTGTTTCAAGAATTCAATGCCGTAAAATTCACAAAGATATTCTAGTTTTTCTTTTATGTTACCGAGAGGAATATTGACAAAGTTTTGATTTGTCTTTTTTCCTAGATTCATATTGCGTTGCCATGTTTCCGCATAGCCAATGACAAGTTTGCCAATTTGATTTTCAATACAGTAGTTAATGATGTAACGGCAAGTCTTGTTGATATAATCATTCACTTTATTATTGCGATTCATAG
>NZ_SDLD01000298.1:0-243 GCF_013096875.1 Geobacillus sp. DSP4a
AATACTTGACTCTTCGAGAACTGTGCCATATTGCCAAGAACATGTACAACGTCGGATTGTACAATGTCAGACAATACTATTTTGAACACAAGGAATTTCTTAATTATGAGAAAAATTATCATCTTGCAAAAACTAACGAAAACTATAAGCTGTTAAACAGCAACATGGCACAGCAAATTTTAAAAAAGGTCAATGAAGCCTTTAAATCTTTCTTTGGTTTGATCAGTCTTGCCAAACAAGGAA
>NZ_SDLD01000299.1:0-237 GCF_013096875.1 Geobacillus sp. DSP4a
CAACACCCGAAGTCGGTGAGGTAACCCGCAAGGGAGCCAGCCGCCGAAGGTGGGGCAAGTGATTGGGGTGAAGTCGTAACAAGGTAGCCGTACCGGAAGGTGCGGCTGGATCACCTCCTTTCTAAGGGGAAAAGCGAAGGCCGCCCGCCTATCGGCGAAACGCGCTGGAGGGCCTGCGAGGAGGCTGTTGCCGCCGCAGCAGGACCGAAGCGTCGCGAGCCGATGGCGGCCGGAGCT
>NZ_SDLD01000029.1:0-47523 GCF_013096875.1 Geobacillus sp. DSP4a
TCAATACAAACCGAATCGGGAAATCTTTCATCATATCACCTACTTGATGAAGAATCGTCAACGTCGTTTTCCCTTATCGTATCAACGGTTTGCGACCATTGTAAAGATGTTTTGTCACGGATTCAGGTGAAGTAAAAAAAACTGGTAGATGGGAACATCGCCCATGTCCTCTTTCAAGATGAGTCGATGATTCGTGATTACCAAGCGATTCAAAAAACATGGTTTGTCAAAGGAAAACAACGAATCATTCCGACGTTTGGAAAACATCAAGGGCTGAAGGTGATTGGCACGTTAAACTACGAAACAGGGGAAGTGTTTTGCATCGAAGAAGAACGCTATGACGCGGAAACATTTCTTCGATTTCTTCAACTTGTGTTAGAACGCTATCCCACAGGCAAAATAGTGATGATTTTAGATAACGCTCGAATTCACCATGCCAAACTCATTCAGCCATTTTTAAAAGAACACGAAGATCGGTTAGAGCTCGTCTTTTTGCCACCATACAGTCCGCAATTGAACTTGATTGAAGGGCTATGGAAATGGCTAAAATCAGACGTGATTTACAACGTGTTCTATTCGAGTGTGCAAGAAATTAGAAAGAATGTCCAAGCCTTTATTCAGCGAATCAACCAGAAACCAGAACAAACGATCGATCGTTTGTGTGTTCAGTTGTAAATCTTTAATTCAACTTATATAGGAGGATTTAGTATGAATTTTTTTAAGGATTTTAAGATTGCCTTTTTCTCACCTGGGTCTCGCCCCCTGCTGATTGCTTCTTTTTTGTCTAATATTGGAGATTGGATTTATTTCGTCGGTATGTCAGCGTTGCTATACAATACAGCTGGTGCTTTAGCCATGACAGCGTTCATTATTATTCGGCAATGTATGTATATTGTTTTTTCTCCGTTTACTGGCTACATCGCGGATCGTTTTCCCAGAAAATCACTGATGCTAATTACAGATCTTCTAAATGGGATACTGATGTTTATCTTAAGTTTCCTCTCAATTCAACAAATAAATTCTATTTCGCTGTATATTACTCTTATTTTATTAGTTGTCATATTTGGTCTAATTAATCGCTCTGCTAGATTAGTGGTAATTCCAAAATTAGTGGAAAAAGAATTTCTTTTATCATTAAATGCTCTAACTAATATAATTGGAACTACGTCTTTAACAATTGCTCCAGTTATAGCTGGACTAGCTATGAAAATGGGGGGAGTGAGTTGGACATTTCTAATTAATGGAATTTCCTTTCTGTTAAGTCTATTATGTAGTTTAGCTCTACCAAGTAGTCTAAATAAGATTGAGGGCGCTAAGAAAGATATGGCTAACAGTTATACAACTAAATTTAGAGAGATTACAGAAGGGTTATCCTTTGTTATAAGAGTTTCGAAAGCACGTTCAATTACTTTTTTTCTTATTACCTCGCATTTAGTAGTAGGAGCCACATGGGTATTCATCCCTGAACTATCCAAACTACTACAGCAAGGAGATGCAGGAATTGGTTATCTAAATTCTGCAGTAGGAGCTGGTTCTGTACTGGGTGTATTCATTGGTGCTTGGATTGGAAGCAAACGACTAGGAACATCTGCAATAATTGGTGTTATAGGACTGAGTTTGTCTGTTCTTCTTTGCTCCATTAGTTCTATCTATAGTTTTAGTCTACTCATCGCTACTTTAGTAGTATATGGATCTGTAACCCTAATGGGTATTTTTGCGAACATTGCTGATGCTCCGTTATGGACAATGATTCAGCAGGTTACTAACGACAGTAATGCAGGTAGAGTTTACTCAGCAGTTGATGCCTTGACTGTAGGCGGGATGGCTTTAGGTTCATTTTTAGCAGGTTGGATTATTTCCCATCTATCTTTATCTTTTACCTTAGTCGTAATTTCTATTATTTCCCTGATCATGACAGGAATTTTCATTCCGGGCATTGTTCGAAGCACACAAAAAGAGAAATCAATTAGTCCTTCAGGTGAGAGTTATGGAAAATGAACAGTTACAAAAAGTAGTATAAAGATTGGAGATTATCAAAATCAACTAGAAGTAGATTCTTTTACAGAGCTTTACTTAAAAAATTTTTGACACAACTCCAGAACCACAATAATAAATTATGAAAGTAACCAATAAGATCTGATAAAAGATGGCTCAATCGAATTCTTCATGCTGCGTTTGTTTTATTGAGAATGTGTGAAGGTTTAAGTAGGTTAAAAAATATCATTCTACTCTACCTATATAAGTTTCAATAAAGATTTTCCGATTGTTCGATTCTGTTTTCCTTCATAACAAGTCATTTTGATAGAATGCGGTGGGCGCTCTACTGGATGTAAAACAAAGTTTCAACTTATATAGGTGAAATATTTTAAAATGTCAATACTTTTTTAAGGCGCCAAACAGGCAAAAGCATGAAGAAGAGGGATGGCGACTTGGGCTTTTATTAAGGGTTTGAACATGAAAAAGGAAGGCGGCGCTCATGCTGATGGAGCGCCGCCTTCCTTGATCCTATTTCGCCTAAATTTTCATAATCCCCCCCGTGCTCGCCGAGGTGACGTGTTTCGAGTAGCGGGCGAGATAGCCGGTTTTCACTTTCGGTTCAAAGCCTTTCCAGTTCGCCTTCCGCCGTTCGAGCTCTTCATCGGACAGCTTGACGTTGATCGTCCGTTTCACCGTGTCAATCTCGATGATGTCGCCGTCTTGGATGAACGCGATCGGCCCGCCTTCGGCCGCTTCCGGTGAAACGTGGCCGACGGATAGGCCGCGCGAGGCGCCGGAGAAGCGGCCGTCAGTGACAAGCGCCACTTTGGTGCCGAGCCCCATGCCGACGATTTGCGACGTCGGCGCCAGCATTTCCGGCATCCCTGGGCCGCCTTTTGGCCCTTCGTAGCGGATGACGACAACATGTCCCGGCTTGATTTTCCCGCTGGCAATGCCCTCGAGCGCTTCCTCTTGGGAGTCGAAGACGATCGCGGGCCCTTCATGGCGCGTGATGCCGCCTTGCACCGCCCCGGTTTTAATGACGGCGCCGTCCGGCGCCAGGTTGCCAAACAAAATGGCGAGCCCGCCCGTTTCCGAATACGGGTTGTCAATCGGCCGGATGACGTCATAGTTTTTCACTTCGCAGCCGGCGATGTTTTCCCCGAGCGTTTTGCCCGTGACGGTGAGCGTATCTAAATGAAGCGTGCCTTCTTTTTTCGCCAGCTCGTTCAACACGGCCGAAACGCCGCCCGCTTCATGCAAGTCTTCGATGTAATGGATGTCCGACGCCGGGGCGAGTTTGGCCAAATGCGGCACGCGCGCCGCCACTTCGTTGATGCGCTCAAGCGAGTACTCGATGCCGGCTTCGTTGGCGATCGCCAGCGTATGCAGCACCGTATTCGTCGAGCCGCCAAGCGCCATGTCGAGGGCAAACGCATTGTCGATCGCTTTTTCGGTGACGATGTCGCGCGGTTTAATGTCATGCTCGATCAAATACATGAGCTGTTTCGCCGACTGGCGGACAAGTTCTTTGCGCGCCGGGTCGACCGCCAAAATCGTGCCGTTGCCCGGCAGTGCAAGCCCGAGCGCTTCAGCGAGACAGTTCATCGAGTTGGCCGTAAACATGCCCGAGCACGATCCGCACGTCGGACAGCCGTACCGTTCGAGTTCTTCAAGCCCTTTCTCATCGAGCGTTCCCCCTAAATACGCCCCGACGCCTTCAAATACAGATGACAGTGAAATTTTCCGCCCATCCTTCGTCACGCCGGCTTTCATCGGTCCCCCGCTGACGAAAATCGTCGGAATGTTAAGACGCATCGCCGCCATCATCATTCCCGGCGTAATTTTGTCGCAGTTCGGAATGCACACCATGCCGTCAAACCAATGCGCCGAGATAACCGTTTCGATCGAATCTGCGATGATTTCCCGGCTCGGCAGCGAATAGCGCATCCCGATATGGCCCATCGCAATACCGTCGTCAACGCCGATCGTGTTCATTTCAAACGGCACGCCGCCCGCTTCGCGAATCGCTTCTTTCACGATTCTCCCAAACTCTTGCAAGTGAACGTGCCCCGGAATAATGTCGATGTATGAATTCACCACCGCAATAAACGGTTTATCAAAGTCTTCTTCTTTTACGCCCGCCGCTCGCAATAGGCTTCGGTGCGGAGCACGGTCAAATCCTTTTTTGATCATGTCGCTGCGCCGTTTTTTCATCATCGGTCCCTCCATCATGCGGTTTGATTGATTGCTAGTATTGTACCACTTTTTCTAATAGAAAGACAATTACCTTTATTATGAATGCGATTTCAAAATCCACTTCGACGAAAAAACAAGTCAGAAAAATCAGCCTTTCCTCTTGACAACCGGAGCATTTGGCGTCATAATTTCTTACAAATTGCACTCCTTGACAAGAAAACAACAGGAACGGCACGGGACTAGTAAACCGAGGGAACGCGCCAGAGAGTGGAACCCATAGGCTGGAAGGTTCCTCGCGGGAAGCCGGTTGAACCTGCCCTAGACGGCCGCTTATGCAAACATAAGCCGCACGCCTGCGTTACAGGCTCGAGGGGGCGCTTTAGGCGCCAAAAAAGGTGGTACCGCGGAACGCTTTTCCGTCCTTTTGCGAAAGGAGGAAAAGCGTTTTTTATTGGCCGGCCGCTTCGCAGGACGGCTAGGCGATCCAACTCATGCCATTCAACACGCAAAGGAGGGAGGAGCGCGATGAAACGGCAGCGCGTAGTGGTCAAAATCGGCAGCAGCTCGCTCACCGATCTGAAAGGTGGCCTTTGCCGCGACAAGCTGAACGGCCATGTTGAAGCCATCGCCTATCTGAAACAGCTCGGCCATGACGTCATTCTCATCACGTCCGGCGCTGTCGCCGCCGGGTTCGGGCCGCTCGGCTACCCGGCGCGGCCGACGACGATCGCCGGCAAACAGGCCGCGGCTGCCGTCGGGCAAAGCTTGCTCATGCAGGCGTACAGCTCGGCGTTCGCCCAATTCGGCTTTACGGCCGCTCAGCTGTTGTTGACGCGCAGCGACTTTTACAGCCGCGAACGGTTTCGTAACTTGTTCGCCACGATGACGACGCTGCTCGAACACGGGGCGATCCCGATCATCAATGAAAACGACTCCGTTTCCGTTGAAGAATTGACGTTTGGCGACAACGATATGCTGTCGGCGCTTGTCGCCGGCTTTTTGCACGCCGATGCGCTCATGTTGCTTACCGACATTAACGGGCTGTATGACGCCAACCCGAAAACGAATCCACAAGCGAAAAAATACGCCTTTTTGCCGCACATTACCGACGAAATGATCGAAGCGGCCGGCGGCAGCGGCTCGGCAGTCGGCACCGGCGGCATGCGCTCAAAGCTTCTCGCCGCTCAAAAAGCGTTGTCCTTCGGCGTCAGCGTCTTTATCGGCACCGGGCGAGGCAAAGAAGCACTCGCCGATATTTTAGCCGGAAAAGGTGATGGGACGTACATCGGCGCCCCATTTCCGAAGCAAATGCAAATGCACAAGCAATGGATCGCGTATCACGCGCCTGTCGCCGGCACGATCACCGTCGACAGCGGCGCGGAGGAAGCGCTCCTTGCGCGCGGCAAAAGCTTGCTTCCCGCCGGCGTCACGGCCGTTTCCGGCGACTTTCATGCGATGGATGTCGTCGATGTTGTCAATGAGAAAGGGATCACGATCGGCCGCGGCCAAGTGTATTATGCCGCCGCCGATTTAGAAAAAGTAAAAGGACTTCCGAGTGAGGAAGCGCGGCAATACTCTTACCTTCACCGCCCGGAAGTCATCCACCGCGACAATTGGGTCACGTTGCGAAAGGAGAGTGTATCGAAATGAGCGAACTGCTCGAAAAAGCCGAACGGTTGAAAACGGCGTCACAAACGTTAGCCATGCTGTCTACGAAAGAAAAAAACGCCGCATTGGAACAGATCGCCAAAGCCATCGACCGCGAACGCGCCTTCATTTTGCAAGAAAACGAAAAAGATATGGCCCAAGGCCGCGAGCAAGGGCTGTCACCGGCTCTGCTCGACCGGCTGCAGCTCACCGACGAACGAATGGATCAAATCATCGGCGGCGTCCGCCAAGTCGCTTCCCTCCCCGACCCGGTCGGGGAAGTTGTCAGCGAGTGGACGCGGCCGAACGGGCTTCGCATCCAAACGGTGCGCGTGCCGCTCGGAGTGGTCGGCATGGTGTATGAAGCGCGACCGAACGTCACGGTCGACGCCGCCAGCCTTTGCCTGAAAACCGGAAACGCCGTCCTGCTCCGCGGCAGCTCATCAGCGCTTCATTCGAACAAAGCGCTCGTTCGCGTCATGAAAGAAGCGCTCCGCACGACGACCGTTCCGGAAACGGCGATTGAACTGCTCGAAGACACGAGCCGGGAAACGGCGCAGCGTATGTTCCGTCTCAACAACTACTTGGATGTGCTCATCCCGCGCGGCGGAGCCGGGCTCATCCGCTCGGTCGTCGAAAACGCCACCGTGCCGGTGCTTGAGACCGGCGTCGGCAACTGTCATATGTTCATCGACGAATCAGCCGAGCGGCAAATGGCGATCAACATCGTCCTGAACGCCAAATTGCAGCGTCCGTCCGTCTGCAACGCCATCGAAACGGTGCTCATCCATGAGCGTTGGCCATATGCCGACGACTTGCTTGAGGCGCTGCACGCCCGCGGTGTGGAGCTGCGCGGCGACGACCGCCTCGCGTCATCGCACCCGTTCATCAAACCGGCGACGGAAGACGACTGGCATGCGGAATATTTGGCGCCGATTTTAGCGGTTAAGCTCGTCGCCGATGTCGATGAGGCGATTGCCCATATCCGCCGCTACGGGACGAAGCACTCGGAAGCGATCATCACCGAAAACGAAGCGAACGTCCGCCGCTTTTTCCAAGCGGTCGACGCGGCGGTCTTGTACCATAACGCCTCCACCCGCTTCACGGACGGCGAACAGTTCGGCTACGGAGCGGAAATCGGCATCAGCACGCAAAAGCTGCACGCCCGCGGTCCGATGGGGCTTGTCGCCATCACGACAACGAAATCGCTCGTGTACGGGACGGGGCAAATTCGGGAGTCATAACGATGGCTGCAACGAAGACGGTTTTCACTAAGTTTCTAAAGCATAAAACGATCCGGACCCAACGCATGGCTTCCGGATCGTTTTCTTATTTTCCCGTCTCCACAAAAACCCAATAACGGCTGCCGATAAAGTTCACCGCCATCCCGGCGATTGTCGCCGCCAGTTTCGCCAGCCAGAGCGGCGCGAGCCGTTCCGCGGCCAGCAAAACGGCAAGCGATGCACCGAACGACAGCCCGTTGACGACAAGAAAGCGCAAAACTTCCTTTATATTGGCTTTCCGTTTGACTTGAAACGTCCAACGCCGATTCCAAATGTAGCTGTTCGCCATCCCGGCGCCGTAGGCAACGGCTTGGGCAACCGCCGCCTTAGCGCCTGCAGCAGTCAACAAAAAAAAGACGGCGAAGTCCACCGCGGTATTGCTCACCCCAACGAGGCCAAACCGCCATACGGCTTGTTTTTCTTTACGGAATATACGAAGGCTTTCGTTCATGTTTCGTTCCGACTCCCCACGTTTCATTGACAATATAGAGCGGACGCTCTTTCACTTCATCGTAAATCCGGCCGATATATTCGCCAATCGCGCCGAGCATGAGCAGTGTCACCCCGTTGCCAAGAAGCACGGCCATCAACAATGACGCCCAGCCAGCGACCGTTGAATGAGCAAACCATTTAAGATAAAGGACAACGAACATCCCTACAACGCTGGCCGCCGACAACAAGAACCCAAGCCAACTCGCCAGCTTCAGCGGCTTGTATGAAAACGAGGTGATGCCATCAAGCGAAAACCGAATCATCTTTTTGAGCGGGTATTTCGTCTCGCCGGCGAAACGCGGCTCCCGTTCGTATTCAACCGCCGTCTGCCGGAAGCCGACCCAGCTTACCAGCCCCCGAACAAACCGGCTTCGCTCTCTTATATAGCGTAACTGATCGCACACTTTCCGGTCAATAAGGCGAAAATCGCCTGTATCGACCGGAATGTCGATTTCAGTCGCCGCTCGCAGCAACCGGTAAAACACGTAAGCCGTCCATCTTTTGAACACCGTCTCGCCCTTGCGCTTGGCGCGCCGGGCATACACCACTTCATACCCTTCCTTCCAGCGCTCGATCATCTCTAAAATAAGCTCGGGGGGGTCTTGCAAATCAGCGTCAATGACGATGATCGCTTGACCCGAGGCATAGTCCATCCCCGCAGTAATGGCGATTTGGTGGCCAAAATTGCGGGAAAAGTCAATGTACTTCACGGTGTCATCCTTCACGGCCAATTCCCTCAAGATCTCCAGCGTCTCATCCGTGCTGCCGTCGTTAATGAACAACAATTCATACGGTTCGTCCGTTTGCTCCATGACGGTTTTCAACCGCCGGTACGTCTCGCGGATGACCAGCGCCTCATTATATACAGGGATAATGACAGAATAGGTCGCCATTCATGTCCCCTCCTTCGTTCGCTTCTTGCCTTTTTCTGCGAAAAGACAGCTCACACACGCCTCTATCCTCACACCCGAAAAAAGAGAGCGATGCAAACCGCATCGTTTTTGCACCATCGTGCTCAAAGCGCAGCTTTTCGCGTGCGACGTCCCATGATTTCGCGAAAAACCGCACGGCGCTTCCGTTGCAAGTGGAAAAACGTTATCGAAGTATTCGCCAACATACTCGAGCACCAGATGCTAGCCGTTGTACACGTACAGCGTCATTCCTCCGCGGCCCATGCCGCCAAAGGTCTCGCTTTGCCCACCGCCCCATTGTGACGACGGCACTTCTTGACAATGCGTTTTGATCCATTGCACCAGCTCATTGTCGCCCCGTCCCTCTCCAGAGAGAAGGAAATACTTCACCTCGCCGTTTTGGACCATCTTCTCCAGCTTCGCGGGGGTCAACACTGGATCGGTTCCCCCAAATCCACCCATCGCCATCACCGCGCGGTCGGTATGAAGCATCATCTCCGCCGCTTCGGTTGCTCGAATGGTCGCGGCCAAGTATTTGGCTTTTCCAGCATGTTGCTCTAAATAAGCCACTAAAGCGGCCAATGAATGGCGGCCTCCAAGCTCAGTCCCTTCATCCGACCGCACATCCCTTTGCCCTTGCCGCCAGCGCCCGTCCTGCCCCGCCGGCATCGCTGCAGTCAGCATGGCGCCTCCTTCCCGGCGCAAATCGGGCCCTGCATATGGAATCGTGCTGTTCGTTCCGTACAACACAGGTGTGAGCGACCAATACGCCGGCAGCACAAGCAAACCAAACAGCGCGGCCGCATAGACGATTCGCTGCCAGCGCTCGCGCCCTTCTATCGCCAACCAGAGGCAAACGATCGCCAGTCCGTAAAATCCGACCGCCATCGGCCACACGGCCGACAATGAGTGGTTGTATTGCCAAGCAATCCATATATCAAACGCATAAGTGGCCAAAAGAGCCGTCGGAAACAGCCATGACATTCGACGTTCACCGGTTCCAAACGAAGCGAGCATCTTTCCTCCGGATCCCACCAACACTGCAATCGCCGGAGCCAGCATACTTAAATAGTAACGATGGTAAAACCCGGCGATGCTAAAAAACACCATCATCGGTCCAAGCCAAGCAAGCCAAAAGAGCAAGAAACGATGAAACAACGTTATTTGGCGGCGGCGCCATACATCAGCCATCCATCCGACAGCTACCACCATAACAAACGGCAGCAGCCAACTCGCTTGTCCGGCTAAAGGAAGCTGGAACAGCCGAAAAACGCCGGGATCGCCAATCTCTCCGCGGCCGATGCCGCCCATGCCGCCTCCTGGAGCAGAAGGAGGGGCTCCTGGCGCTCCGGACATCGAAGGCGGTGCTCCTTCTGAAGGAAATGCGCCATTCTCTCCACCGTTTGGCGGTGCAGTGATGCCGCTCGTTTCTGTCAACCTCTCTCTCCCATTAAAATCCGTCCCCATTCTGCCGCCCGGCCCGGCCTCCCCCGTCAGCCGTTCAATGCCGTTGTAGCCTAGGGCCAGCTCCAACACCGAATTGGTTTTGCTGCCGCCAATGTATGGGCGTTTATCGGCCGGAATCAAAGCGACAGCTCCCGCATACGAAAGGGAAACGGCAAGCAGCACGACTGTGGCCATCGCCAAATGGCCCGTCCGTTTTTTCCACGATGTTTTCGCCGCCAACCAATAGAACAAGTAAAACGCCGGCAGCACCATGTATGCCTGCAACATTTTCATATTAAACCCCACCCCAACGACCGCAAAGCTGCCGATCAGCCATGCGAGCCGCTTGGTCATGACGGCTTTCATCAACATCCAAACCGCGACAAGCAGCGTAAACACCAATACGGCATCAATGTTGTTCGTACGCGCCACGGCAACAAACACCGGGGTGCAGGAAAAAATGAAGCTTGCCCAGCGCGCCGCTATCCGCCCCGCCCACGGCTTGACGATCACGTACATCATCCACGTCGAGGCAACCCCCGCCAACGCTTCCGGAAGAAGCACGCTAAAATCGCTCACTCCGAACACTTTCACGCTCAACGCCTGCAGCCAAAGCGCCGCCGGCGGCTTATCAACGGTAATGAATCCCTCCGGATCAAGCGCGGCGAAGAAAAACGCCTTCCAACTTGCGGCCATGCTTTTCGCCGCCGCCGTATAATACACATTGGAACCGCTGTTTCCAATTTGATAGAAGTGCAAAAAAGCTGACCAAGCCATGATCGCAGCAATCCATCCATCCCATTTCCATTGTATTTTCTTCATCGACTCTCCCTTTCCGTCATGTTCTTCGTCTCCTGCCGTTACGTTACCCCGTGTTGGTGAAAGTTTGGTGAAAAAATCGAGCGAATGGACAAGGTTTTCATTTCGCTGACCGCAGACGTGTGCTATGATAAAAGGCGAAAGGAGGTGAATCGTGTGGAAGGAGCCACCATCGTGCAACAAATTTTAAAGGCGCTCGACTTGCATTCCGGAAAAATCCAACAACAAATGAAGGAAATGGAAGATCGGCTGCGCACCGAAATCCAAGATACTGAAAGCCGACTGCGTGTTGAAATTCAAGATACGGAAAGCCGGCTACGCGCTGAAATTCAAGACACGGAAAACCGACTGCGCGCGGAGATCCAAGATACGGAAAACCGACTGCGCGCGGAGATCCAAGATACAGAAAATCGGCTGTATGCCAAAATTCGCGAAACGGAAGACCGGTTGCACCAAAAACTCTTGGATCTGGAAAAACGCACCGACGCTCGGTTTGAGCGCTTGGAAACGAAAATGAACTATTGGCGCCTTGAATGGTCGGAAACACAGGAAACCGTCGACTTCCTCGCCCGCAAAACCCTCCAACATGAACGAAAACTCCGTTCCCGGGCTGGACAAAACGAAATCTCTTAAAAAACGAAAAAAGCCAAACCGGCCGCCGGCACTTTCCTGCTTGACGATCGGTTTGGCTTCTGCCTTCTGTTGTTTGAACAGGCGCCTGCTTTGATGAATGATCGCGATGTCGAGAGGAGGCAAGCCCTTTTCTTTTTATTCCACTCCCTGCTGCTTTGCGATGTCCACGCGTGAAAACGCCTCTTTCATCACCTCATACGACTGCTTCAGCCGCTCATGATAGCGCGGCGCCTCCCACACCGGCCACGTGTACTCATAAAATCGCGCGGCCGGCAGCACATTCCCGTTCATCGCCGGGAAAGAAAACGAATCGTCTCCATCCTCAACGTACAAACCAAGACGAATGCCTTCAACGATGACACGGCTTTTGAGCCCGCCTTTCGACCACATGTCGCCCATCACCTCGCGCCGGCTCGGATCGGTCACGTTCAAAAGCGCCCATGGCAGGCGGATTTCGTACATATCGCCATCGCGGCTGACGCTGATATCCGTGAGTGAATCGTATGCCTCATCGTCGGGGTTGGCCGTGCCAAACCGCAACACCCCTGTTTCATATGAGTCGAACGGCACAGCCTTGCCGCGGGCTTCCTCCAATTTTTTGTTCAACGTCAGGCGAATCGGGTGGTAGACGCCGTTATCTTTGCGATTGGCGTACGGGGCCGCCGGCATCATATGCAGCTCTTTTCCGTAATGGAAGTAAAACGTGTCATAGTAGCTGTCGACAAGCAGCCGGGCGCTCTGTTCTCCATGAATGACCAAGGCAAAGTCAATTCCCGCTGTCCGGACGCCAGACAGGCCGGGCAGGAGCGATTGCCCTTGGTTCGGAATCGTGTCAAACGCCATGTAGACCGTCGTCCGATCGGTGATGCGTCCGCTGTCAAGCCGCACATACAAATACCCTTCATCGCTTGTGACGTACAGCGCCCGCTTGCCCTCTGTCCAAGCCGGCCGGATTCCGTTGAATGTCCAATCGTCTTTTCGGCCGTCGACCTTCATCATCGCGGCTGCGCTTGGACCTGGCTCAAACCGAAGCAATCCAAATTGTTGTTCGTTCGTCTGCACGTTCAGCCAAAACGGGCGGCGGTCCTGGTTGTCATAATCCATTGTGTTCCATGTCCGCTTGAACCATTCATCCTGCCAGGAAAACAACAGCCCTCCCGCCATCCACTCATGGACGATGTCCTCAAACAGCTCCCGGTCGATCGTTCCTTGTTCTTGTTCCGACAAAAACCCCTGATTTTTCCCGTGTACATTTCGATGCGCCATGCCGCGCGAAGAAGGAACGCCAAATTCAGCGACCAAAATCGGCATCCGGTGCGCCGCCTTCATGTCATGCAAGTAGGCGGCATAGCTGTTCTGCTCGCCGCGTTGGTCAACATAGCTGACGTATTTTTCCTCACGATTCAAAAAGTCAGGGTAATACGGATAAATATGGTATGACGCAAACAACCCGGCCTGCAGCTCGTGAGTGGCGTACATGACATTGGGGTTGACGGAAACAAAATCTTCTTTCACAAACGGTTCGGCCGGATGGCGGAGGAGGTCGGTCGTCACCCAATTCGTAAAACTGACCGGCCGCTGCCAGCCGTATGTTTCCGTTTCATACGCCACCGCTTCGTCGATCATACGGGCCAGCCATGCCTCAAACGGGCTCGCTCCTTTCGTGTATACGTATTTGCCGCGGTAGTCGCCCTGCTTCGGGTGTTTTTCGTTCGTCGCCGCCACAACGTCCGGATCCCACTCGACACCGAAAATCCAGCCGAGAACATACGGAGAAAGGTCGTATCGGTACATCCCGCCGGCATGCCCAGGCCGTTTTGCAATGCGGGCCTTGCCATGAACGAGGTCAATCGTACGGCGAATGTCCGTGCGAAACACCTCACTCACCTCAGGCGCCCACACATCCTTCGTCCGCAGCATCGCCCCTTCATCGATCCAGACGCCATGGAACAAATAAAGCGGCTGCTTCGCTATTTGGTTGTACTCGTAAAGCGCTTCGTAAAACGCCGGCGGGTGGATCGTATAGACGCGGATGGCATTCGCCCCCATCGCCCCGATGTACTGCAGCCAGCGGAAATATTCTTCCTTCGTAATCTTCGCCTCTCCCGGAAACGCGCCGGGTTTGCTGATGCCGAGGTTGACTCCTTTGATGAGCAGCGGCTCCCATCTCCCGTTGCGGTATACTTGCAAATAGTCGCGCCCGACCGTTCCCGCCAAGCGGACGCCGCTTTGTTCCACCGTTTGAACGGCGTCCTGCAGCTTGCCATCTTCCTTATATGCCTTGATTTCCCGCAAAATCGCTTTCATCATCGGCACGTACGCCTTCCAGTAAAAGGCCGCGCCGTTGTCCGAGCGGCCGTCCTCCGTCCATTTGCGCCATACATCCAGCCCCACGGTCTGATAAACGGAAGGCAGTTCCCCTTGATCAGCGTAATCGCCGCAAAAGTAATACGACTGATACGTCTTTGTCTCATAGCGGACAACGGCCGGAAAGGAAAACGGCAGCCCGATCGCCCGCAGCTTCTCTTTCCCGCGCTCAGACAGCGACAGCGTGTACGTTGCGAGCACCATGCGCTCATCAAGCGGCTTGACGATGTCAAACCAATACGAATACGATGTGCGCATCTTGCCGCCCCAACGGGCTTCCCCCGCTTTTGTGGAGGAAAACATGACGCCACCGCCGCCAAGGTCGCGCCGATCGAGGACAAGAAGCCGATCCGACTCATCGACCAACACCATACCCGGCCCGCGGAACGAAAACGCCTTTCCGTATTGCGCTTTGTAGTTTTCTTTCACCCACACTGGCACTTCCTGGCTGTTCAAATCAGGAAAATAACGGCCGATCCAGCCGGTCCACTCAAGGCCGAACAGCTGGGCAAACGAGGCGCGCACTTCGTTTTCTGTCGGATGGGCCATCGAATTGAACTCGGCGATCAACGTTTTCCCGCCTTGGCGGGCAAACCGCCAAAGCGACTCCATCTCCTGCCGCTCAAGCCCGCCGTACACTTTCGCCCGCGCGCCGTCCGTTTGCTTGTGGACAAACTCTTCCTCATATACCCCATATGTGTCAACGATATAGACCGCATCGTACCGTGCCATCTCCTTTGGCAGCGGCCGCACCTCGTACGTTTCATCCTGTTTCGGCGCAAACCCGGCGTAATCGCGCGCAGCTTTGTATCGCTCTCCGTTGCCGTGGACGTATTTTTGCTGATTCAAGACCCAAACGAGCCCTTGATGCTCGCGATACGACCGATCGGGCACCGTTTTGTCGACAATGAGCAAATTAAGCTTTGTTTCTGGTTTCAGCCACCAAAGCCAATAGGGCGCGAACAGAACCAGCACTGCCAAGACCATATACACATAAAGCCAGCTGAACACCCGCTTCTCCATCTCCCCACTCTCCCAATCTTTCACCTATTTCCCCTATTTATAACAAACGAAACGATTGTCCGGCAAGAACAGGCGGATGCGGCATTCGAAATTTCTTTTTTGGTCAACCGAAGTCCATTTCCAATCAAGTGGCGGCAACCCTTGCCAATGAGGAAATCAAAAAAGCAAGCCCCTTTGCCTAGGAGCTTGCTTGCCCGCGGCTAAATCCTCTCAACGGTTCGGCTCGTACACATCCCATGTCCATTTAATCGACTGAACAATTTGGTCCGCCGCCTGTTCAGCCTCGAGCTCATTGATAATGACGCGGGAATGATGGAGCGCATAGGCTGATTGGCGCTGGAAAAAGAGCTGCTCCACTTCTTCCAACGTTTTGTTTTTCAACACCGGCCGGCTGTCGACAATAAGCGGCAGCCGCTCTTCCTTCCAATGCTCCCACGACAAGTCAAGGAAAAAGACGATGCCGTGGGCCAAACAGGCGCGCCGCACGTCTTCCTGCAAATACGCGCCGCCGCCGAGCGAAAGAATTTTCAACCTCGTATTCGTACATAAATCAACGATCAGCTCGCGCTCAACCTGCCGAAAATACGCTTCCCCTTTTTGCGCGAACATCTCCGGAATCGTCATCCCGTGCCGCCGCTCGATTTCCGCGTCGACATCGATGAAGTCGCGGTACAGCTTCTTCGCGACAAGCTGCCCGATCGTTGTTTTCCCCGCCCCCATAAAGCCGATCAAAATGATATTTCGCTCGCGAAGCGGGATGACCGTCTGCCTCTCCACGCTGCTTCACCTCTTTTCCTCTCTCTTCCCAGAAGACTGGCGAATGACAAGCTCCGGATGCAAAATCGTCCGTTTCGGTGCACTCGCATCCCCTTTCATGCGTTCATGCAGCTGCTTGGCCGCATAGGCGCCGATCTTCTCAGGAAACGCGGCGACAGTTGTGAGCGGCGGCTGAAACAGCGCCGATTCTTGAATATTGTCAAACCCGACGACCGCGATGTCGCGCCCTGGAACGATCCCTTCCTCTTTTAAGCCAAGCATCGCCCCAAACGCGACGACATCGTTGTAACAAAAGAGCGCTGTCGGCGGGTTCGGGTGCTGCAACAGGCGTTTGACCGCCATCCGCCCGCCTTGCCTTGTCGTCGCCGATGGCACAAGCAGCGTGTCATCCATCTCGATGCCCGCCGCACGCAACGCTTCACTGTACCCCGACCGGCGCGCTTTCCATACGGACGATTGCGGAGACCCACCGATAAAGGCGATGCGCCGATGGCCGCCTTCGAGCAAATGCTCGACCGCCATCCGCCCGCCGGCTATATTATCGATCCCAATATAATCAAACTGTCCGGCCGGAAGTTCATCACGGGCAAACAATACAACAGGAATATCCCACTGCCGCAGCCGCTCGAGCATCTCTGCCGAACATCCAGGAACCGGGCTCATGATCACACCGCCCACCCGATGCTCCAGCATCGTCGACAATAAGGCGTCTTGTTTTTCCGGCCGGTCAAACGTCGTGCCTAAAATGACCGTATATCCTTCCTGATCGAGCGCCTCATGGACGCCAACGAGCAATTCGGAAAAAAACGGGTTGTCAAGTTCGGTGATAATAAGACCAACTGTCGACGAACGCTGCGAACGCAAATTGGCCGCCACGCGGTCATAGACGTAGCCAAGCTCTTTCATCGCTTGGAGCACTTTTTTTCGCGTTTCTTTCGAAATATTCGGACTCCCACGGACGACAAGCGAGGCGGTCGCCCGCGACACGCCGGCGTGTTTGGCGACTTGTTCGAGCGTCACGCGGGAACGCTTTTTATCTGACACCGTTCGAATCACCTGCTTTACCGTCGCTTTCACCTATCAAAAGTATAAAGGCTGGCGGCAAGCAGTGTCAATGCAAGGCGTGGGCTGCCGGGAAAACAAACTTCGAAACAAAAAACCCGGCAGCCTCGCACAAGGCAAGGAGCCGGGAAGGCGGCAAGCCGCCGTTCGTTCATTCATATGATCTCGTTTTCTCGCAGCCGCTCAATGTCTTCCTTGGACATGCCAAGCATCGTTTGCAAAATCTCTTCGGTATGCTCGCCTAAATCCGGAGCAGTGCGGCGGATGGCACCTGGTGTTTTTTCGAATTTCGGCACAATGCCGGGCATTTTAATTTTGCCAAGGCGCGGATGGGCGACTTCGATGATGTTTTCCCTTGCTTGGTAATGCGGATGCTCAAAAATATCTTTAATGCTCAAAATCGGGCTGACCGGCGGACGGTCCGGATACCCTTGCAAATACGTAAACCCGCTGAACGCCGTCGCCGGCGTGCCGAATCCGGCTTTCTCGCGAAACGGACCTGTTTGCCCGTAGCCCGAGACGCGAATCATCACCAGCTTCGGATTGATCCGCTTCAGTTCTTCATATCCGCCGCCCCATTTTTCGAGCGTGCCGGGGCGGAAATTTTCGATGACAATATCGACGTGGCGGACAAGCTCTTTAAAAATATTCATTCCTTCTTCTTTGCGCAAATCCAACGTGAGCGACCGTTTATTGCGCGCCAGTCCGGGCCAGCGGAGCGGCTCCCCATCCTTGAACGGCCCGACATGGCGGAGCGTATCCCCTTTTCCTGGCAATTCCACCTTGATGACATCGGCGCCAAAATCACCGAGCAAAACCGCCCCAAACGGCGCCGCGATCATTGTCGACACATCGAGCACTTTGACGCCTTCCAGCGGCAAACGCGCCATGACAATCTCCTCCCCCATTTCGATTTATTGTCCGTATGTCATGATGACCGACAACGCGGTCCGGACGTCTTCAATCGGAATTTGCCCCGGCGCCGAGCTTTGCCGTCCGACTGCAAAGGTGACGGCAGAGCCGAACAATCCGCCTGCCAGGCGGGTGATGGCGCCCAATGCCCCCATCGACATCGTGATCAGCGGGATGTCCACCTCTTTTCGCGCTTCTTCCGTCGCCTGCAGCAGCGTGAGCACATCCCCCCGCGTTTTCGGCATCACAGCTGCTTTCGCGATGTCGGCGCCGCATTGTTCCGCTTGACGCATTTTCGCGACAAGCTCTTCCTTCGATGGCGTATGATCAAAATTGTGGTAAGACAACACAAGGCGCACTCCATAGCGGCGCGTCAGCTCCCGGACGATCGGGATGCGCGTCCCATGGGCAAGCTCGTAATCAAGCAAATCGATCGCCCCGCTTTCACAGACGGTTTCAAACAACCGAATCTTTTCCTCTTCCGTCAACGAAATCGGTTGCCCGCCTTCCTGTTCGGAACGAACCGTAAACAAAATCGGGATGTCTCCGGCAATCGCCCGCATCTTTCTCGATGTGGCCGCCACTTCCTGTTCGTCCCGAATCGCCTCGAAAAAGTCCGCCCTCCATTCAATGAGATGCGGCTTTTTCTCCGTGATTTGCCTTGTTTCCTCCAACACTTGCTTCGCGTCCGCTCCGACGACCGGGGCGCAAATGCACGGTTCGTCTCCCCCGATCAAGACATTGCGCACACGGACAGCACGCTTTGCAATCGCCATATGCTCTCCCCCTTATGGTCGATAACCTAGTTTTTCGGAAATGGCTTGTGCTCCTTCTTTTACGAGCCTCTTGAATTGTTCCATCACTTCCCGTGTAAATCGATGCGCCGGCCCAGAGACGGACAAGCAGGCGCCCACTTCCCCGCGGATGTCGAAAATGGGCGCCGCAACGGCCGCAGAGCCGACTTCCCGTTCATCGATGCTAGACGCAACGCCGCGCTCCCGAATCGCCTCAAGCTCCGCCGCTAGACGATCCAATCGTTCCTTTGTCGGCACTTGCGCAAAAATCCGCTCTTGAACTTCGGGCGATTGATAGGCCAACAATACTTTTCCTCCCGCGCCCGCCCAAAGCGGCAGCCGCTCGCCGATTCTCACCATATGGCGCAGCGCCTGAAGCCCCTCGCACTGTTCGACGCAAACGCGGGCATCTTGTTCCAGCACGTATAAGTTCACCGTCTCCCGCGTCTCGTCGCGCAGCCGCTCCATCACCGGCCGCGCGATTTCCCGCACTTTAATCGATTTGCCGGCAATATATCCTAAATAGTACAATCCTTGTCCAAGACGGTACTTTAACGTCTCCGGATCTTTGACGACCAAGCGGTTTTGCTCCAGCGTGGCGAGCAGGCGCGTCGTCGTCGATTTGGCGAGCGAAATCTTTTTCGCCCCGACGCGAAACCAGCCTCCAAGCCCAGCGAGCAGCGGAGACCGGGCCAGCATCTCGACAAACAACCCGGCTCCTAAAAACATGAAAAAGTAGTTTCCCAATCCCTCTGTCCGCTCTTTCCAATGGCAGAGCGCCATCACCGCATACCGCTTCACCCGGCGCACAAGCAGCGCCCATCCGAAACAAAACAATCCAACACCAAATGCAAAAAACAGAGCTCCCGACACCTGGTACACCCCGCGGGCGAAAAACGCGGACACAATAAACGCTGACAGCGCTGCAGCTCCCATAGCATAGTGAACGGGGGCCGTCTCGACAAACCGGGCCACCATATACAGCGCCACCGCCGCTGTATACACCGGCACCCGCCACATTCCAATCCAGTCTTGAATGCGATCGTGCGTCATTGTTCTCCCCTTTCGTTGCCATACGTTGAGATGATGATGCGACTGTTGTCCATAAGCGGCGAAAACGATTCCCCTCTCCGACAGCACACATTCACGTTTCAGCAGACGGGGCAAGCACCGGAAACCTGAGCCTCTCTACATCCAAAGCGATGTGGTGAACGTCCAATCGAAAAAAACGGGTGCCGCTACACCCGTTTCGCAAGCAGCCGCTCAAGCCCCGCCGCCACCCCATCTTCTTCGTGGGAGGACGTCACCATGTCGCAGATGGCTTTCAGCTCCGGCTCAGCATTGTCCATCGCCACGCGATAGCCTGCGACCTTAAACATCGACAAATCGTTATGGCTGTCGCCAAAGGCGACCGTGTCGCGCACATCGATGCCGTAATGGGCGGCGAGCTGTTTGAGCGCCTCGCCTTTTGTCGCTCGTTCGTTGTTCATCTCAATATTGTGCGGGTGCGACGAGGTGACCGTGACGCTACGGAGCGCGGCGAATCGCGACGCTGCATCACGCAGCCGCTCGCGGTCGAGGGCGAAAATCAGCAGCTTATACATCACCGTCTGCGGGTCGTCCCACACCGTGCGGATGTCATCGACATACATCACCCGCGCCTGCTGGAACTGCTTGTTCACGAGCCACTTCACCTCTGGCGCCGCATCGGCCATCCCGGAAGCGAGCGCCTCCCATTGGGCGCGGTTGTGCAGGCCGACATAGACCGCATCGCCCGTGTACGTCTCGCAATACAAATCGGACTGTTCGCGCACCCACTCAAGCGTCGGACGGACGATTGTCCGCTCGAGCGGCGCCTCGCTGATGACCGTGCCGTCTTCGAGCGAAACGACCGCGCCGTTTAAGCTGGCGATCGGGCAGATAATGCCCGCCTCGCGAAGCGGGGCGAGCGCGTCTTTGCGCGCCCTCCCTGTCACGACGGCGACGATGTGGCCCTGCGCCTGCGCTGCAGTGATGGCCGCCCGGTTTCGTTCACTGATTTTTCCTTCCCCGTTTAATAGCGTTCCGTCCATATCGAGTGCAATCAACATGTTCATCCCTCTTTCTGCGTCGTGCAAAGCGCTCTTAGAAAAACGGAATCCTGGCAGAAGCAGCGGGCTAGTGGAAAGCCGGAAATTCCTGCGCTTTTCACTCCGTACCCCAGCGCCTGCCCCCATCATCTCCTGTTCGGCATCACGATCGGCTTCTTCTTAGAATTCCGGTGAAAAACAGTTGCCACGCGCAAATCAGCGGCATTTCACCAAAAAAGAAGACTGATTTCGCAAGGTTTTCTAATTAAGAAACAACCGGAACTAACAGTGTTTTCTACTAAATCACTAGACCTTTAGATCGCAAACTGTTCAAACAATTCCCTCACTTCATCGGAACGAGGGGTTGGGCCTGTGCTCATATTCACACCCAACTCGCGCAAAAGCGGGGCCAGCAGCGGACCGTGTTCCTTCGTGACGCGCACATGGCTCGGTACACGCCCGAGCGCGCGAGCAAATTCAAGAAAACTTTGTTGCAGCGTCTTCGCCTCCAGCTGGCCGCGAAACACTTGGTGATGCAAAATGACTCCGCTCGCTGCATCGGCAGCCAGCGCCAGCAGCGGAAAATACGGGCGCTCCCAGCGTCGCTCCTGAATCGGCTTGTTCACATAAGCGATCGAAAACTCCGCAAACAGCGGGGCGCGATCGAGCGCCTTGACCTTTTCCAACTCGTCCGTTCCGATTTCAAGCACCGGTGTTTCCTTTTTCTTCGCCTTCGGGCGCGACACCCAGCCGTCGCGCCAATGAAGCCCGTCTTCTCTCCGTTCGGCAATCCGGGCAAACAATCGGTTGCCGCGAGCGGACAAAGCTAGGGACAGCTCGCCATCGCGCAGCCGCTCGGCGACAACGACCGCTTGTTCCAATGCCATAGCCGCCCATGCCGCTTCCTGTTCCGAAAGAAACCATGGATAATATCCAGGGGCAAAACTGCGGAACATCGGCAACAGCTGTTTTCCACTCACAGGAATGTGATACTTCCGCAACATCGCTTTATCGTCTCTTTCCAAGTCGTTTCGGGGCGCGAACGACACGAGCAATGCGCGCTCTTTAAACACAGCGTCTTTTGGATGCAACGTTCCAGATAAAATATCTTGCAAGCATGCATACCCTTCCTCACCGATGTAAATGACAAGGCCGTACTCCTGGCCAAGCGCCCCGATCACCGTACAATACAACGATTCCCCATCAGGAGTCACCACGGCAAAAATTTGATCATCGTCCATCCATGTCCACGGGGCCAAGTCCCTGTAGGCGAGCGCTTGATCGAACAGCGTTTTCCATACATCCTGTTCCACTTCTTCGACTCTGCCTTTGCTTGCGGCTCGTTTCGTTTTTTTCGCCTCACCTTCTTCCTTCACCACTTTTCGTTGAAACGGGGCGAGCGCCACATTCACGTTCGCCGTCAGCTCCGCTGTGCTCATCTCTTCCTCTATGGCTTGCACTTCTCCCCAGCTGTCCTCTTTCAAACCCACTCGCACGGCCTTGATACAGCACGGATACAACGCGTCGGGAACTGGATCGACGATCTTTTCCAAAACGATGTCATGCTCCCACATATCTCCAAAATCATACACGTATTGGGCGCGGTCGCCTTCTTCGACAAACCATTGCCCAATCCTTTCCTCCTGCTCATCGTAATCGGCGCCGTCCCATCCAGCCGCTTCGTTGCCGATTTCAATGCCCAGCCGCGCTGTTCCGCCGACCTTTGTCATGTAAAACGTATGCAAATGTTGGTCCATCCAGCCGAATGCGGCTTGCAACACGCCATGCAGCTCGGCGAACGTCATCTCCCCCGGCACAAGCAACCGACGCCAAATGGGAGGGCGCGTATGCTTCAATTGCACTTTGAGTTGATAAATCATTCTCTTCTTCCTTTCTCATTGGCTTGTCTTGTCCTCTATTATAACAGATCAACGGAAACATGATGAAATCTTCCCTCTTTTCGTAGTATAATAGATGGGCTCTTCACCAAAAGTTGTACTTGATTTTTTCTGAACATACCCTATTTACGCTTGTGAGGGAAAATCAGCACTTTTTGCCTATCCTTACGCAGGAAACCGCATTGCTTGTCAAGTACATGTTGTGGTGAAGAGCCAATAGATGAAAAAATTCTCAACGAAAGCGAAGGGATCGATATGTGGATCGTGTATGCTTTGTTGGCGGCGGTGTTTGCGGCGCTGACATCGGTGCTGGCGAAAATCGGCATTGAAAACGTCAATTCCCATCTCGCGACCGCTATTCGCACCGTTGTCGTGCTCGTGCTCGCATGGCTGATCGTCTGGATGACAGGCGCCCATCAAGGCGTCAAAGTGATCTCAACGAAAAGCTGGGTGTTTCTCTGCCTCTCAGGAGCAGCAACCGGATTGTCGTGGCTTTGTTTCTACAAAGCAATCCAAATCGGCGATGTCTCGCGCGTCACCGCCATTGACAAGTCGAGCTTGGTGCTGACGATCTTGTTTGCGGCGATGTTTCTCGGCGAACCGCTGTCCGCGAAAGTGGTGATCGGGGTGCTGCTCATTACCATCGGGACATTGATCATGATGTTTTAGCCAGCCGCCTTCTCAATCGTTTAGCCTGTTCTTCTCGAAATATTGCCGCCATACTCAATTTTGGCAGTTTTCCATCAAGCCTATAGACAGGACAATCCAAAAGATGTTATGATAAATTTTATAGTGACCTAGAGCTTTTCTCCGCCCTCCGCATCATTTCGGCATAGAGGACAGCTTTGGGGATCACCTTATGAAATAAGGTCTTCGTTGCGACCAAGAGTGTGTGAATGGCTTCACCGCTGCTTGTCAAACGGAGAGTAGTTTGAAAGGAGATCACTGAATGAATGATTTTCACCCGTTCGGCTGGTACGCGGCGAAAATGACCCCGTATTTGCCGAAAAAAGCGTTTCAACCCGTGAAGTCCCGCTTGTTTGGAGGTCTGGCTTATGTAGGGCTCGTCATCGCCGGCATCCTCGCTGTGTCCCTTTTCCACCTCCATCCTGTATGGAACCTCCTCATCTCGGTTGTGCTTGGTTTCAGTTTTGCTGCGTTAGGATTTTTAGGACATGAAATTTTGCACGGCACCGTCGTCCGTACACCATGGCTGCGCGATCTTCTCGGAGCGATCGCCTTTTGGCCGCTTTGCACCGGTCCGAAGTTGTGGAGAAAATGGCATAACGCCAGCCACCATGTGCATACCCAGCATGAAGAAAAAGACCCGGACGCGTGGCCAAGCATGGAGAAATTAGCGAAAAGCCGCCTGCTCTCTTGGGTATACCGCATCCCGTTTCCGATTCGCGCGTTTTTCTCGTTTAGCTCCTTGTCGGTGATGTTTACCCTTCATTCGGTGCGGATGCTGTTTTACTTTTTCAAAGACTTTCGCTGGAAAAACCGCGCGGTTGTCCTGTTTCAATTTTTCTTGCCTTGGGCGACATGGCTCGGGCTGTTATGGCTTGTCGGCTGGGAAAAATGGCTGTTCGCCTTTTTGCTTCCGCTGCTCGTCGCCAACACGATCGTCATGAGCTATATCGCAACCAACCATCGTCTCAATCCGTTAGTGCCGGTCAACGATCCGTTGGCGAACAGTTTGTCGGTCACCGTGCCAAAGTGGGTGGATATCCTTCACTTCCACTTTTCGCACCATACTGAACATCATCTCTTTCCAGCGATGAGCTCGAAGTACTACCCGCTCGTGAAAAAACACATCAAACAAATGTGGCCCGACCGCTACCACGAAATGCCGATGGGAAAAGCGTTGGCCGCCCTTTGGAAAACGCCGCGCGTCTACTACGAGCACAACGAGCTCATCGAGCCGAAGCAAGGCCATGTGTACGGCACGCTCGGCAATGGGCTCAACCCTGACCGGATTGTGCATCGCGAGCTGGAAACGGAAAAACAGCCGCGCGCAGCCAAAAAACGGGCAAAAACAAAAAAAGCGGCGGGGCAAGAGAATTTGTAGAAAGGATGGGCTTTGCGGCCGTCCGCCTCCTATGTGGATCAAATAGCGGCGAAGAGGGGAAAAGAGCGCTTTTCTTTCGGCAAACCTGCGTTTCCGTTTATATGTGCACAACCAAAAGGTGCCCCGTCTGTGGGACACCTTTTTCCTTTTCACTGACGGCATTGGTCAATGCAAGCGACCAACCTTTTCTCAATATCTTCCGCGATTTCCTTCAACGCCGGCTCGTTCACCATGCCAACAAGCATTGTCGGCTTCGGCATGCCGATTTTCGTTGTGCCGTTCTCTTGATAGACGACGAGTTTGCACGGCAAAAAGTAACCGACCAACAAGTTTTCATTTCACACCCGCGCCGCTTCTTGCGGGTTGCACACTTCGAAAATGACCATCGGCGTGGAAAAATCAAGCCCCTTTTCTTGCAGCTTTTCGGTCACGCTGAACCGCCAGAGCACGCCAAACCCTTCTTGTTTCAAGTTCTCTTCCAAACGCTCGATCGTTTCGTCCATGCCTGTTGGCACGTCAACCGTGTAATGGAACATCGCTCATTCTTTCCTTCCGTTATGTTTTCCCGTTGTTTAGCATGCCCAAATCGATCGCTCACCATCACGCAGAAAACGGACGGCGACACATGATCAGTTCCAGCGTTCACATGTCTTTTCCCATGACCCGTCGCCTTTCAAGCGCTTCGATCATAAAATATCCACCCAAATTTTCACCGCCGTCGCCAAAATCAACACGGCAAGGATGACTTGCAGCACTTTCGTGTTTAGTTTTTGCCCCGCTTTCGCTCCTAGCGGAGAGGCAAGCAAGCTCGCGACGACCATGATGAGCGCCGGGATGTAATCGACTTGGCCGGTGGCGATTTTCCCGAACGTAGAGCCAATGGAGGAAATGAACGTAATGGCCAAAGACGTGGCGATCGTCATTCGCGTCGGGATTTTTAGGACAACGAGCATGACTGGCACAAGCAAAAACGCCCCCGCCGCCCCGACGATACCGGACCCGACGCCGATGAGGAACGCCAAGGCGGCCGCCACCCCTTTGTTGAACGTCACTTGGTCAAGCGGAATGTCATCGATCCCTTTTTTCGGCACAAACATCATGATCGCGGCTAATGCCGCCAAGACGCCGTAAACGACGTTAATCGTTCCCTCGCTCATCAGCTTCGAGCCGTAACCGCCGACAAAACTGCCAACAAGAATGCTTGCGCCCATATAGAGAATGAGCGATTTGTTCAAATAGCCGCTTTTTCGATACGCCCACACGCCGCCGATCGTGGCGAAAAACACTTGCACCGCGCTGATTCCCGACACTTCATGGGCGCTGAACGCCGCCAGCCCAAACAACGGCGGAAGATACAGAAGCATCGGATATTTAATAATCGATCCGCCGATCCCCACCATCCCAGAAATAAACGAACCGACAAAACCGATGAAAAAGATGACAATGAGAAACGCGAGCGAAACATCCATCGATCATCCTCCCTTTTCGTTTCAAAAGGGACGGGGCACGCCCCCGCCCCCTGTCAATCTGTGCCGCTTCTTTAGGCATGGGCATGATGCAGCGCGCAGCGGTTCGGGCCGATCTCAAGCTCCCGCTCTGTTTCGATATCCACGGTTTTGAGCCCGCGGTTGATGGCGACAATGTCTTCAAAGTTCGGCGGGGTTTCCGTTTTGGCGCTTTGGATGACGAGGTCGATGAATTCGTCTTTCGGTTTGTTTTGCATCATCTCATTGCGGGCGCGGATGCGGCCCAACGTATCGCCGACATACCCCTCCGCGTTGATTTCTTCATCCAAGTTCGCGTAGTGAGCCGGCAAGACGATCACATCATCCGCCATGGCCGCGACTTTTTCGTACACGGTGTCATACAAATCCGCCGCCCATTCCGCCACTTTGCCGCCGAGGTCCGGCCGCCCGAGACCGCCGACGAAGATCGTGTCACCCGAGAACAGCCATTTGCCGTTGACAAAGAACGAGACGCTGCCTGGCGTATGGCCTGGCGTTTTCACGGCCAACACTTCCAAATGAACGTTGGCAAAGTCGATCGTGTCATGCTGCTCTAGCGGCTCGAAATCAAACACCGCTCCCTCGCTTTTCATCAAGTAGTACGTTGCCCCCGTTCGTTCGGCCAGCGCCTTGCCGCCGGAAAGATGGTCGGCATGCAAGTGCGAGTCCACGATATGCGTGATCTTCACCCCTTCTTGTTGGGCGGCTTGTTCGTACACGTCAATAAACCGCAACGGATCGACGACAAGCGCTTCGCTTCCGGAGATGACCATATACGACAGGCATCCTTTGCCGACGCGGATGAATTGGTAAATTTTCAACTGATCATCTTCGTATACTTTCGCTTGATGGAGATGCTCACTCCACGCCTGCATCCCGCCAGCGAGAGTATAAACGTTGTCAAACCCGGCTTCCGTCAGCTGTTCGGCGACAAACGCCGCCGATCCGCCCTTCGCGCACACGACGACGATGTCTTTGTCTTTCGGAAGACGGTCGACAATCGAGTCAACCCCATCAATCAATTCAAAATACGGCACGTTCAAATAGTCAAAGTTTTTCCCTTCGATTTTCCAATCGCGAAAATCGCTTTCGTTGCGGACGTCCAAGATGAACAGCGATTCTTTGTTGAACACCTTTTCCGTCATTTGTTGCACGGTCATTTCTTTCACCATATTAACATACCCCCTAATGTATATTTGATTGTTAAAAAAGGCCGCTCATTACGATTGAGCGGAATCAAGCGGCCCGTTCCATTGCGACATGCCGGGAACGACGTTGCGCACACGGTCAAATCCTTTTTCGGCCAGCTTTTGCGCAGCCAAATCGCTCCGTGTCCCTGTGCGGCACACGACATAAATCGTTTTGTCTTTCGGAAGTTCGGCCATCCGATTCTCGAGCTCCCCAAGCGGAATTGAAACGGCGCCCGGAATATGGCCAAACGCATACTCCGCCGGTTCGCGGACATCCAAGACAAACGAATCAGGATCGTGAAGTTTTTCTTGCAATTGTTCATTCGATACGACATGAGGGAATGCCGTTTCGTTGCGTGTTTCACTTTCTACTGCCTTGCGGATATAATGTTTCAAAACCCCATTTTCTTCAATCGTTCCTACATATTGATGCCCTGTGCTTTCCGCCCATGCTTTGATATCGGCTTTGGATCCCTTATCCGTCGCCTGCACTTCCAGCACTTGACCCGGTTGCAATTCATTGATCGCCTTTTTCGTTCGAACGATCGGCATCGGGCAGGACAGTCCTTTCGCATCAACGGTCATATCAACTTTAATCATGAACGAATCCCTCCTTACAGCTTATTCGACAGGCCCTTCCCAGGCGAGCATGCCCCCTGTCATGTTGACGACGCGGTAACCGCGGCTGTCAAGAAACTCCGCCGCACGGCCGCTGCGGCCGCCGGAACGGCAGACGAGAATGTATTCCTCATTTTTGTCCAATTCATGCATGCGAAACTCGATCAAACCGAGCGGAATATTGACCGCTCCTGGAATTTTGCCCGCAGCGACTTCCTCCGGCTCGCGCACATCGATGATATGAAGCGATTCTCCCGAGCGAAGCCGCTCTTCTACCTCTTTTGGCGTGATCGTTTTCATCATCATCCTCCTCTACTGCCAGGCGTTTAGGCCGCCTTTGACGTTCGTCACGTGCTGAAATCCCATTTTCTTTAACAGTCGGCTTGCTTTTTGGCTTCGCATCCCGCTTTGGCAAATGACAATCACTTCTTTCTCTTTCGATAGTTCGTGAGCACGGGCTGTCAATTCGTGCAGCGGGATGTTCCGAAACCCTGGCAGATGGTAAGACTGAAACTCCAAAGGGGTGCGCACATCAATATATTGCACCCCAGGTTCTTTCAACCGGCGTTTCAATTCCGCTGTTGTGATCATCCGCACCCCTTTCGGCGGGATGAAGCGGCTGGCAAAAAACCAAACAAGCAAAACAAACAGGATGATGTTGATGATGGTTTGCGACATAGGATTCCCTCATTTGATTAAATGAATAAGTTCACATTTCCTTCCGACGCATCAGCCAAATACGCGGCGACGCCAGCAAACTCAACGCCATCGATCAATTCCTCCGGCTTCAGCCCAAGCAAATCGACTGTCATTTGGCAAGCGACGAGTTTCACGCCTTGCTCTTTCGCCATCTCGATCAACTGCGGAAGCGGCATGGCGTTATGTTTTTTGATGACCTTTTTGATCAACTTCGGGCCGATGCCGGCAAAATTCATGCGCGACAGCCCCATGCGGTCCGCGCCGCGCGGCATCATCTTCGCGAACATCTTTTCAAGAAACCCTTTTTGCACTGGAACCGACGCCTCTTTCCGCAAGGCGTTCAGCCCCCAGAACGTATGAAAGATCGTCACGTCATGGTCGTAGGCAGCGGCGCCGTTGGCGATGATGTAAGCCGCCATCGCCTTGTCATAGTCGCCGCTGAACAAAATGATCGTCGTCTTTTTCTTCGGCTGTGTCATCTGGCTGCCTCCTTCCCTTCATACCTGTATGGGTATAAAAATGTGCACACATTATCCTTTTTGGATCCAGAACATCAACACACCGTTGTCTTCTTTCATCTCAAGCACCGTATGGCCGCTCGCTTTCGCCCATGCCGGCAAATCGTTTTTCGCCCCTTTATCGGTCGTGTGCACCTCGAGCACTTGACCTGATTGCAATTCGTCCATCGCTTTTTTCGCTCTCACCACCGGCATCGGGCAGGCCAATCCTTTTGCATCCAATACTTTCGTTGCGTTCATTTTGATAACCTCCTTGATATCATACGTCTTATTACCATTACCCCTATAGGTATATTACTACGAGAAAAAGAACGTTGTCAACACCTTTTTGTTGAGCAACGCATTAACGGCTTTTCACAAGCAGTTCCACTGCTTCTTTGACAAGACTGTCTGTGCTTTCTCCTTTTTCCATGCTTTCACGCAGGCAATGTTCCAAATTGGTGCTGACGATGACGGCAATGGCGCGGTCAATGGCATTGCGCGCCGCTGAAAGTTGGGAAACGACGCTCTTGCAGTCTTTCCCTTGTTCCATCATGCCAAGGACGCCTTTAATTTGTCCTTCAATCCGTTTTAAGCGGTTTTTGATCTCTTTGTTATATTCCATCGGCTCGTTCGCCCCCTTTCTTGACAATCGCAAGCCATGATCGAATAGCTGTTCACCTCATAGCCATAGCGGCGCAACAGGCGGATGCCGACGTTTTTTTCGATGTCATCCTGAACGATGATATGAAGCGGCTTTCGCGGAATATCCCGCGCATGCCGTTTCAAATACGCCACCGGAATATGCAACGCTTGGCCAAATATGGAGCCGTTGCTTTCATTATAATCGCGCAAGTCAAGAAGAAGCAAGCCGTCCGGCACCTCTTCTACCGGAAGGCATGGGATATGTTTTACAGGATAGTAGCGTCGATACAACGCTGCGCCCAAAAGAATGAGAAAGAATAACAAACTGCTAACGATCAACGGTTCACCCCCTCTATTCACCCTATGCATGATCATTATATACCCTATATGGTATAATGACAATAAGAAATATTTTCCTCAACAATTGGTTATTCCCAGCGAATCAAAAGACCATAGACAGCTGGGTGAAAACGGACAAGTTCCACGTTGCCCGCCTTTTGCTTCACATAGGAAAACAGTTCCTCCGACGGAATCCGCTCATGGAGCGGCGGCCCTATTTCGCTTTCCATCGTCTCCCATTCGATCAACAGAAACTGCCCGTTTGGCCTCATCACACGGCGAATTTCGTCAAGGGCGGCTTCTTTTTGTTCCACCTCATGAAAGACAAATGCCATGATCCCTTTGTCCACCGAATGCGAAGGCAAGGCAGTCGAAGCGACATCCGCCACCCGATATTCGATGTTGGTGACCGCTAGTTTCGCGGCTCGCTGTTTTAGCAATTCAATCATTTCTGGCTACACATCGACCGCATACACTTTTCCGTTTGTCGCCTGCGCGAGAGGAATCGTGAAATAACCATTCCCGGCGCCAAGATCGACGACCGTGTCATCCGGTTTCACGGACAACATCGAAATGACCCGTTGCGGGTCGATCCATTCCTTGCGCTTCGGATCCAATAATCGTTCAGCATGTTCGTAATGAAAACGATGCCCTGTCATCCTTTTCCCTCCTATTCCTCATTTCCATTTCATTATACTCGCAAAGAGAGGAAAAAAGCCGGCATTGGAAAACGCCGGCTTTTCCCTACCGAACGGCGCACCGGTTTGAACCGCTTTCCATCTCCCGTTGTTCCTCTTCCGTAGGATGCAATTTCCCCATGTTGGTCTGCCGAATTTCCTTGTAAGCCGGATCGAGCTCGACATTCACTTCCATGAACCTCTCCCACTTACAGAAGTGGGAGTTTCCTGTTTCCCCTTCGGGGTGGATGCGTGATAGGTTGGTCGGCAGCCTATCTGCAGGCAACGCCTGGCATCCGTCCCGTTGGGAGCGACAGGCAACATGAGTATCATCGATACTCAAGGGCGGGAACTCGCCATCTACGACTTCTTGCTTATGCAATCCGTCGATACGTAAACGGTTTGACCGTAAATTCCAACGGGCGAATTTCGCCATAATATACTTTGGCAAATAAATTCATCGCTCCGTGGATGTCACGGTGTTGTTTGTATCCGCATTGACATGTATAATTTCTAGAAGAAGATTTATTCTTCTTCCCGCAAACAGGGCATGTTTGCGATGTGTAGCTCTCGTCCTTTTTCTCCATTTCAATGCCTTCGGCATTCAATTTGTATTTGAGATAATCAAATAGTTTTCCAAACGACCAATTGGATAATTTCTGATTGGTCTTTTTGTTTCGTTTCTTTTTCGTGTTCCGTTGTACCCCCTCGACATCCCCAATGACGACTTCTTTCACTTGGTTTTCCAAACACCAACGAACAAATTGTCTCGTGGTTTTGTGCAACGCATCCTTTAGTTGTGCCTCTGATTTCGAAAGTACATATTGTTTTGCCCGATTGTACTTTTTCCATTGTTTGGAGCCTTTTTTGCATCTGCTCATGAGTTTTTGCAGTTCTTTTAATTTTTTGTTTCTCAACCGATGGATGCTTCTTATTTTTCTTCCCGTGATGATGAGGTTTTCCCCATTTTCACAAACGGCTGCGATGGTGTGAATTTCCCCTGGGTCAATAGCGACACGGTTTTGATTTTTATTCTCTTTTGGTTCTTTTCCATCTTCATACAACAAACAAAGCCACAAACCACGGTCATAAACGAGTTCGATTTCTTTCACTTGACCCTTTGGAATTTGTTCTTTATCCATTTTCACCACCAAAGGAGATTGTCTTTTCCGTTTCCAAATTCCTAGCGACAGTTCCAACGTCCCGTCTTCATGCAAAACAAACCCATCTTTTGCCCATTTTGTATTGAAGTGTTTTTTCTTTTTGTACGGAAATTTGGTTTTCTCCCCTTTTTTCCGTGCTTCTCTTGCTCCGTCACGGGCAAATATATACTTATGCACAACGGCTTGGATGCTTTGGCTGTGGATAGGAAAACGACCTTTTGTTGCTTTTTGCAGTTCCGTTTTGGTTATCCATTTTCCTGTTTTCAAATGATGTTCTTTCGCCAAACGAAGACACTCATTCCAAACTTCTGCGGAGATGCGATTGCATTCAAAAAGTTTATCAATCACTTCTTTTTTTGCTCGAAAACGGGTTTTCAGCGTTCGATACATGGTTTCACCTCCTATGTTTATTGTATTCTATCGAAAATCAAAAGAGAAGGGAGAAACAAAAAACATCCATGAGCAAGCCTTGCTCCCCACCCTGGCATGAAAATGACTTATCAAGGCGGCGCATTTTCACAGAAAACATCCATGAGTAAGCTTTTACTCGCCACCCAAGCATGAAAATAACCGCTCATGGATTCATTATTTTCACAGAAAACATCCATGAGTAAATTTTACTCCCCACCCAGGCATGAAAATCCATCTCTCCTTCCATAATGGAGGATCATCAAGTTTCAGGAAAAAAGGAAACTGCCTGTCTCCTGCAGAGTTCAGGAAAACAGGCAGTTTACATGTAGAGCGTTATTTCAAACAGCTGTAAGGAAAACGCTATTTCGATAGCCGTTTCATGAGAGCCGCTTTTTCCGCTTCAAACCCCGGTTTGCCAAGTAAGGCAAACATATTGTTTTTGTATGCTTCCACTCCCGGTTGGTCAAATGGATTTACACCGAGCAAATGGCCGCTGATGCCGCAAGCTTTTTCGAAGAAGTATACCATTTCCCCAAAGGTGTATTCATTCATTTCATCCAGTTCAACAATTAAGTTAGGCACTCCGCCGTCTACGTGTGCGAATAGCGTGCCTTGGAAAGCTTTTTTGTTTACTTCATCCAGTGTCTTGCCGGCCAAGAAATTCAATCCATCGATATTTTCTGGGTCTTCTTGAATCGTCAGTTCGATTCGCGGTTTTTTCACTTGCAGCACTGTTTCGATCAGAATGCGGCTGCCTTCCTGAACGTATTGCCCCATGGAATGTAAATCTGTTGTAAAGTCAACGGATGCAGGAAAGAGTCCTTTTTGATCTTTCCCTTCGCTTTCGCCAAACAGCTGTTTCCACCACTCAGATACATAATGAAGGGATGGCTCATAGTTCACCAATAATTCGATCGCTTTGCCTTTGCGATAGAGAATATTTCGCACGGCAGCGTACTGATAACTTTCATTGGTTGAAAGATCAGGATGGTTATATTTATAATATGCCGATGCTGCGCCTTCCATCATTCGATCAATATTCAATCCAGCGACGGCGATTGGCAACAGGCCAACTGCTGTCAGCACAGAATATCTTCCGCCTATGTCATCCGGAATAACGAAAGTTTCATAGCCTTCTTGATCAGCGAGCTTTTTTAATGCTCCTTTTGCGCGATCGGTAGTAACGTAAATCCGTTTTCTTGCTTCCTCTTTTCCATATTTTTTCTCCATGTAGTCGCGGAAAATCCGAAAAGCAATGGCTGGCTCTGTCGTTGTTCCCGATTTAGAAATGACGTTGATCGACAGATCCTTGCCTTCTAATACATCTAATAAATGAGAGAGATAAGTGGAACTGATATTTTGGCCAGCGAAATAAATTTGCGTCATATCGTTCATTTGGTTATGAAAGGAATGGGATAATGCTTCAACAGCGGCCCTTGCCCCTAAATAAGATCCGCCAATGCCGATGACGACAAGAGCATCTGAATGATTGCGGATTTTTTCGGCTGCTTGCTTGATTCGCGCAAATTCGTCCTTATCATAACGAATCGGCCAATCCACCCAACCAAGAAAATCGGATCCTGGGCCTTTCTTTTCATGAAGCATATGATGAGCCGCTTTTACAAATTCGCTTAAATAATGTAGTTCACTCTCTTTCATAAATGGCAAGGCATTGGAGTAATCAAAAGAGATAGCCATATACACTTCTCCTTTCTCATTCTATTTTGCAGCGCATGTCCATTGTATGCCTTCCTGCAAGGGGATTTTATGTTATTTCTTCTCATTTTTTTCTACAGCATGTCCGCCAAATTCATTGCGTAGAGCGGCTACCACTTTTCCTGTAAATGTATCGCTTTCTAATGAACGATACCGCATCAATAAGGCCATGGCGATGACAGGAGTGGCCGTTTGCAGATCTAATGCTGTCTCGACCGTCCATTTTCCTTCGCCGGAAGAATGCATAATTCCTTTGATTTCCTCTAATTTTGCATCTTTTGAAAACGCGCGTTCTGTTAATTCCATGAGCCATGAACGAATAACCGAACCATTGTTCCACACTCTCGCCACTTTTTCATAGTCGTAATCGAATTCGCTTTTTTCTAATATTTCGAATCCTTCGCCAATGGAAGCCATCATTCCGTATTCAATCCCATTGTGGACCATTTTTAAGAAGTGGCCGCTGCCTGCTTTTCCAGTATATAAATACCCATTTTTTACAGCAGTGTCGCGAAAAAGAGGCTCGACCATATTCCAAGCTTCGGGATCGCCTCCAACCATGTAACATGCTCCGTTTCGAGCGCCTTCGACTCCGCCAGAAGTTCCCGCATCCATAAAGTGAATTCCAATCTCCTTTAGCTCGTTATAGCGGCGAATCGATTCTTTGTAGTGAGAATTGCCACCATCGATCACAATGTCTCCTTTGCTTAAAAATGGCGCAATTTCACTAATCACCGAATCAACAACGGTGTGGGGAACCATTATCCAGACAATTCTCGTTTTTTCTAATGATAGGGCGAGTTCCTTTAAAGTGGATGCGCCTTTAGCACCGTATTTTTTTATTTCTTCCACCGCATTTGTATTTATATCGAACGCCACTACTTCGTGCTTATGGTCCATAAGATTTTTGCCTAAGTTTAATCCCATTTTTCCTAAACCGACTAGCCCGACTCTCATGCTGACTACCTCCTAAAAATATCTTGGTCAAAGAAGATTGGCTATTCCTATTAGTTTATCCAGAAATTATGTTTTCAGGTTTGCTCCGGAAAAGCTTATTTACCGCCAATAAAATCCGTCTTCTTTCAATAATTGATAAGCAGCATCTGGCCCCATCGATCCTGAACGATAGGAGTAAAGAGGAAGGCGGTTTTCCGCAAATGCCTCTAAAATAGGTTGCAGCCATTTCCAAGATAGTTCGACCTCTTTCCAATGGGAAAAGAAAGTCGAATCGCCGTGCAAAGCGTCAAAAATTAAGAGTTCATACGCTTCAGGCACCTCTTTCTGATTCGTTGCGAAGTCCATATGGACAGGCTCCATCTTTCCGTTGTTGAATACATTTTTACTATTGAATTGCAGCGAAACGCCTTCGTTCGGATTGATTTGAATCACCAAAAGATTAGGAGCTGTTTCTTCATTTTTTGGCAAGTACCATTCCTTTAATGGATTTTTAAACTCCATCACGATACGTGTGGACTTTTCCTTCATTCTTTTACCTGTACGGATGTAGAATGGCACCCCGCTCCAGTTTTCATCATCAATCCACAGACGGGCCGCAACAAACGTCTCCGTTGTCGAAGAAGCATCGATGCCAGGTTCTTCTTTATATCCAACCACTGGTCTGCCATCGATTTCTCCAGGACCGTATTGGCCGCGAACAACGTGCAAGCCTACTTCTTCCTTCTGTATTGGTCGAAGAGATTCCATAATTTTTCTTTTCTCGTTACGGATGTCTTTTGCGCTAATCTGTTTTGGCAGGTGCATGGCTGTCATCATCAACAATTGCAGCATATGATTTTGGAACATATCGCGAATGGCGCCTGCTTGATCATAATAGCTTGCTCTTTGTTCTACCCCAACGGTCTCGCTAGCTGTAATTTGCACATTGGCTATAAATTGATTATTCCATATCGCTTGAAACACAGGGTTGGCGAATTTTAAAGCTTCAAGGTTTTGCACCATCGGTTTTCCAAGGTAATGATCTACCCGATAAATTTCTTCTTCCTCGAAAGCTTGGCTTAATTTTTCGTTTAAATCTTGGGCCGATTGGATATCGTGGCCAAACGGTTTTTCGATAATCAGACGTTTCCAACCTGTTGTGGATCCTAATCCGCTTTCCTTGATGTTCGACGCGATCACATCAAAAAATTCCGGCGCAACAGATAAATAAAACATGCGGTTTTCAGGAATATTCAATTCTTTTTCCCGTTGTTGAACCATTTCAAGCAACTTTTTATACCCTTGTGCATTCGTTACATCTAGAGAAATATAGCGAAACGCGCGAAGAAACTCCTTCATTTTGGAACGGTCATTTGCCAAACGTCTAGAAAAGGTTTTTACCGAATTTTCCACATATGTTTGAAACGCTTCATCGGACAATTCCCTTTTGCTTACGCCAATAATGGAAAATGGCTGCGGCATTTTTTGATCAAGAAATAAATTATATAATGCAGGGAAAATTTTTCGTTTCGCTAAATCACCTGTTGCTCCAAACAAGATAAAGGTCATTGAATCCAATGTGATCCCCCCTGACTTTTCGAAACATTAAAGAATAAAGTTGATAGAGCAGATATAACGATGTTTACTACATTGCTTGCTGAAAGAATTTTCTGAGTTTTATCAAGATTTCCGTTTTTCTTGACGGAGCGGCCGCCATGACGAGGGCAACTTTTGTTCCTTCCAGTGTTTTTAAAACATCGAGAGCATTCTCTCCAAAATAAATATCACGAGGAATAGTAAAACGATTCATGCTGCTCCCTCCAGTACTCGTGATTGGTTTACAGATGGTAGTATAATGTGTATAAAACTTATTGAGAAGTACGAACTTTCTTATCATGTAGTGATAAAAATATAATATAGTGTAAAAAAATATACTTAATGATATAAAAGGCATCCAGATGCAATGAATGCACTGTATCATCCAGAAAGAATGAATACAATTTGCAATGAGTGAAAATAACAGGTATATAACATTTATTTGTAAGTATGTTCTTTATGATCATAAAGTGACAAACAGTATACTATCAGGTTATAATCAACATGGGGGTGAAATGATGGGACACGTTTGTGGCAAGACGTATAATTGTGAAAAAGAATTAACACTCGCTGTTATTGGCGGTAAATGGAAAATGCTTATTTTATGGCATCTAGGAAAAGGGGGAAAGAAGCGGTTTAGCGAACTAAAAGCCCTCATGCCTGGGATCACCCAAAGAATGCTTGTTAACCAGCTGCGGGAGCTGGAGCAAGATCAAATTGTTCATCGCGAAGTCTATCCGGTTGTTCCGCCAAAAGTGGAATATTCATTGACCGAACATGGGAAAAGTTTGATGCCAATTCTTGATGCGATGTATGAATGGGGCAAAAACTATATGGAGACGGTCGTAAAGGGGCAAGTAAAAATCAATGAAGCAGCCAAGTAGAAAGCTTTCTCTGTTATGAAAGCTTCGAAAACGATCTGCGTGTATGTTATATGCACTTTTCTTTTTTTGCTGGTAAACAAAGAAATACACACATGGAAGATAATGAGGAAAGCAATAAGTTTTATAATTAGACGCGAAAAACCAACGGACAACCATCTTTATGAAAGAACCGCTGTCCGTTGGTTTTTCTGTATATGCGTTGATGACTGTTGATGGAGTCCCGAAAATGGCGTAAAAAGAAAAACGGCAAAAAAGTGCTTTTGTTTTCCAGTGATCCAAGTTCACTGGATGGAGAATGGATTTTACACAATAATGTGGACTAGGCATGGCTGTTCGAATGCGAGGAAGGTCTGGAAAAAATATTCCGAATTTCTTTTTTTATTTTTAGGTATAATTTTTCACACTATGTAACACGAAAGTATCTACTTGTTAAATGGAATGATGTGCCTAATAATATCAGTATCGCCACATGAATGGGCGATACGTTGCTAGATGGATAATGAGAGAGGAGGGGTAAGAATGTATCGAAAGGAGTTTTATGTCTTTGACCAAGATCGTCCTGTTCCAGCGGTGATCCGAAATTATGAAGAAAAGGACTTTCCTGGATTAATCCGCATTCAACAGGAAAGTTTTCCTCCGCCATTCCCGTCTGAATTATGGTGGAATATGGAACAGCTGAAAAACCATGTGACACTCTTTCCAGAGGGAGCCTTATGTGTTGAGGTGAATGGGGAAATTGCGGGGTCAATGACAGGGCTTATTGTCGACTTTGACCCCAGCCATCCGGACCATACATGGGAAGAGATCACGGATCATGGATATATCCGCAACCATAACCCAAACGGGAATACGCTTTATGTCGTTGATATTGGCGTGCGCCCTGCCTACCGCAAATGGGGGCTGGGAAAATGGCTGATGCTATCCATGTATGAAGTGGTTGTTCATTTGGGACTAGAGCGGCTGTTAGGCGGAGGGAGGATGCCTGGCTATCATAAAAAAGCGCATGAGATGACAGCGGAGCAATATCTCGAAGCGGTAGTAAAAGGCGAATTGAAAGATCCTGTTATTACCTTCCTGCTTCGCTGCGGCCGCACACCTGTCAAAGTGGTGGCGAACTATTTAGAAGATGAAGAATCGTGCAATTATGCTGCACTGATGGAATGGAAAAATCCTTTTTATCGCGCAAAATCTTAAAGGAGAATGATAAAAATGGAGTATCGCAGAATTACGAGCATTGAAGACCCTTTGTTTAAGAAAATGCATCAATTGATGCAAAATGTATTTCCTCCGGAAGAAGTATTGGCATTTGATTTGTGGAAAGAGCCTCTGGAAGATCCAGGAATTCGTGTGTGCGTTGCTGTTCACGAAGGAGAGGTAGTAGGCGCAACGGAGTACCGTTATTATGAAGATTTAAATGTCGCGATGACAGATTTCACCATTATCGGCCAAGCAGGACTGGGGATCGGCCGGTTTTTAGCCAAAAAGCGGCTGGAGGATTTGCAAAATTGGGCCGCTGCAAATGGAAAGCAGTTGTATGGCATGTTCGCCGAGATTTATGATCCTTATCGGGTGAAGCATTATGAATTTGGCGGGATTAAGCCGATGGATCCATATGTTCGTCGTGAGGTATTATCTCATTTGGGATATAAGCGGCTTGACTTCCCTTATGTCCATCCATCTTGGAACAATGATGGAGAAGCCGTAACCGGGCTTGATCTTTGTTTCCTTCCGATGGACGATAGCGTAAATGAACTTCCAGCGGATCTTGTTGTGAAGTTTTTGAAACGTTATTATTCTGTCTTATCGAACAAACCAAGGGATTGGTATGAAATGATGGAAAAACTAGAGGCGAAAAACACCATACCGCTATTACCGATTTAAACCTTAATAAAAACACCATGCTTATGGAACCTTAAAAAAATTCTTCCAACTTCAGCGCGTCTTTTATCGTTTCCCTATCGAAAGCAGCAAAAATGCTATTTCGATGCTGGAAAGGGGAAGGATGCTTTATCTTTCGGATGATCGTTAGGCCTCACGCTAAGAAGGCAAGCGTTCCAAAAACGTTTGAACCGCTGCTTTCTATGTTTCATGTCGCTCCTTTCGATGAAAACGAAGGGGTGCCGGAGCGGAATGGTCTTTACTCTTTTAGGGCGAAAGGAGTGGTACCCATGTCGAAAGTCGGTATTGCTGCGGAAAGTCGTCGGATCGACACGCTTCTGCTTCGTGCGCTTTGCTTTGGCCCGAAATCCTACTGGGAACTGATGAGGGAAGGGAAAGCTCAGACGCACCAAGTGCTGAAGGCGCTGCAGTCGCTCTTGGAGGGAGAGCTGGCGGCCTACAACGGCGACCGCTTTGTGATCACTGAGAAAGGGCGTCGTCAGGCAGAAACTATGGGCCTAGAACGGGTGGCCGAACAGCGCTGTGAGGTTTGCGCGGGGCGCGGCATTGTTCTGAGGCCGCCTTTTGACAGCGTCCTTGCTGCTTTTCAAGATATCGCAGCCATGCGGCCCAAGGCGACGCCCGACTTTGACCAAGGGTATGTGACGCCCGAGACAACCGTTCGGCGGTTGGCACTGATGGCCCAACAGGGAGATCTGATGGGGCGAGACATTTTGCTGCTGGGCGATGATGACCTTACAAGCATTGCGGCTGCGCTCTCGGGGCTGCCGCGGCGCATCTGTGTCTTGGACGTGGATGAACGCATTGTCCGCTTTGTACGCGATGTGGCTCAGGACCAAGGTTGGGACCACGTCCACGCCGAGGTCTACGATGTGCGGGATGAATTGCCGTCCCATCTCCGCGGCCAGTTTGATGTGTTCTTCACGGACCCGGTCGACACCGTCAAGGGACTCCTGCTTTTTCTAAGCCGCTGTACAGAGGGGGGTGCGTGGGCCCGGTGCCGCGGGCTATTTTGGACTCTCTTACTTGGAGGCCTCTTGGCGGAAATGGCGGCAGATCCAGCAGGGCATCCTTGACATGGGCTTTGCCATCACTGACATGCTGAGCGCCTTCCAAGACTATCTGTTAGAGGATATTGTGTTCCTAGACTGGGCGCACATGGCACCGGCGCCGGTCAAAGAACCCGATATCCCCTTCTACGTCAGCACCGTCTATCGCTTAGAGATGGTCGAGGAGCCTCGTCCCCTCTTTTTCGGGTGGGTGGAGTTTGAGCAGGACTTCTATTACGACGAAGAGTTCTGCGGCAAAGAATAGCGATAAAGACTGCCCGCCTTCTGTAGCGGGAATACCCGTTGCCGAGGGCGGGCGTTTTGTTCGCCGTTTCCTGACATCTGCATGCGGAGTTGCGTTCTTCAAGGTTTGCTGAATGACATTTGCCACCATCGCACGATTTTACCGATGGATTATGGAAGGCAACAGACTTTTGAGAGTTTTTGACGCCGCGTGCAACCATGAAAGGAGTGGTCATCGATTTTGCAAAAAGTCTTGGCACCCCCCGCGTTCCGACTATAACCGATTTGATTTGTAATGATCATCGAGGGAATGCTGATAGTGGGAGAGCGGCTGATGTGCACGAAGGGAATGAACGATCATGGATCGATCACAAGAATCCAATCTCCCGATCAAAAAAAGACCGCAAAGCGTTTCTTAAAGAAAGCTTTGCGGCCTTTTCTCCTTTCCCCCGTGATTAAGTTGAAAATTTCGTTTAAATAGCTTAAAATTTCGAATGGTTAAAGATGTCTGCGCAGCATTCCTTATACTCTATTCCAGATTGGCGTGTCTTTTGAACATGGTATTGGAGTCCAATCCTTTTTTCTCCATGCATCTTAATATGATCGCATCATAAAACAGCAAGAGGGTTTGCTCAAAAAGCGATCCCATCGGCTGTATCGTTTTGTATCCGTTATCTGACTGGTCTTTAGGCGAGCCAGGCAATTTGACCGTGATATCAGCCAATTGTCCAATGGTCGATTCAGGGAAAATGGTCACTAACGCTACGGTTGCCCCTAAGCTTTTCGCTTTTTCAGCCATGGAAACTAAACTTCTCGTTTCCCCTGAACCCGATCCAATGATCAAAATGTCGTCTTGTTCTAGGTTAGGGGTGATGGTTTCGCCTACGACATAGGCGTCTAGCCCCATGTGCATCATTCGCATCGCAAAAGATTTGGACATAAATCCAGACCTGCCTGCGCCAGCTACAAAAATTTTCTTTGCTTTGAGAATCTCATTCACCAATTTTTCCGCTTCTCCCGCGGCGATTAAATCGGCTGTCCGATTTAACTCTTTGATGATTTCGCCTAAATATTGCGTAGCTTGCATCATTCATTCACCTTGTTGGATCATTTTTTTCATTTCAGCAGCTACAGCGCGTTTGTCTTCTTGGCCAGTAATACCGCCGCCTACGATGATAAGATCAGGTTTTGCTTTAATGACTTCAGGCAATGTGTTTAATTTAATGCCGCCTGCGATCGCAGTTTTTGCGTTTTTCACGACACGTTTGATTGTGGCAAGGTCTTCAAGAGAGTTTTTGCCGACTGCTTGAAGATCATAACCTGTGTGTACGCAAATATAGTCGACTCCAAACCCATCTACTTCTTTCGCTCGTTCTTCTAAATTTTTAACCCCGATCATGTCCACCAATATTTTTTTGCCTTGTTTTTTAGCTTCTTCCACAGCACCTTTGATGGACAAATCTTCAGCAACTCCAAGTATCGTGATAATGTCGGCTCCGGCTTCGGACGCTTTCATGACTTCATATGCGGCGGCATCCATGATTTTTAAGTCTGCCAATACTTTTAAGTGAGGAAATTCTTGTTTGATTTCTTTTACAGCTCTAAGACCTTCATTAATGATAACTGGAGTGCCGATTTCTACAATATCCACATACTCCTCAACTTCTTTTACTAATTGTTTCGCTTCTGGAATGTTTACGAGATCCAATGCTAATTGTAATTCCATGAATCCTTCACCTCTCATAAAAATTTTGCAGGTTGCATAAGCAGTAGCATTTTTATGTGTTTATCTCTTACACACTGATGAGTATACTATGTATGTTTTTCCTTTAAAAGTACGCACTTTATTTTTATATAGTATCAAAAAATACACTATTGTTCATTATGTATACTATTTGGGAAAGAGGGGCTCTCCATTTCCAGACAAATTTTATTTTGAAATGGCCCAAAAATAAGAAAAGCAATATGCTATCCATTGCTTGTGGCATTAACTGAAGAACTGTTTCTTTGTCAAGCCATATGTAAAAAGGGCTATCTCATCTTTGTGAGACAGCCCTAAAACGCCGGATTTTATTTCCTGAGTTCGACAGTTTTGAGGCCATTTCAGGCAAATGAACATGGCCAAAATGCTGTGATATCAAGGATTTCGCCATACGGATCCTAGAAAAAAGAGCTGAATTTCACAGGCACACGAATTGACAATTTATCCTTTTAAAAAGCCTAATATCGTTTATAATATAGGCATGTACATACGACGAGTAACACACAAAAACAAAGACGGAACGACCGTGGCGTATCTCCAGCTTGCTCACAACGGATAGGATCCGAAGGCCAAATATGCGAAAGCGAAGGTGATTGATTCGTTTGGGCGCGCAGATGAAGTGGATCGCGCCGTCCTGGAACGTCTGGCCCAAAGCATTTCGCGATTCCTTTCTCCTGACTCATGAATCATGGCCAAAAGTAAGAGACGAATGTGAGCGTCTCATGCTTGGTCATTTTTCTTCCAAAAACGGCGACCTGCATCAACGGACTGAACTGACGGCCAAACAAGCGCAACTCTTTGCGGCTCTAGGGCTGGAACCTCCTCCGAAGATCCTAGGCATCCATCCTCGCGCCTAAGCTACACGCCCAAAGTGTGCCCAAATGTCTCTCGTCACTTTTGCATCAAGGGGCGAAAGGCATTTTGTTTGCCTAGTCACTGTCGAACTCGGGCATCACATTATCGCCGATTTTGAATCCCACTCCGTTCAAATAAAACGACTTCGGCGATGAAATGGTTCTTTAAATCCCACTCCGTTCAGATAAAACGGAACGGTGCTCGCCAGCCTGCCGCTTGAAATCGGCTTTAAATCCCTCTCCGTTCAGATAAAACTGTTTTGCCGTATGCTTTAGGTGTTTTTGCTCTGTCTCTTTAAATCCCACTCCGTTCAGATAAAACACAATCGATTTTCTTCATCTTTCCTGAATCGTTTCACTTTAAATCCCACTCCGTTCAGATAAAACGCAACGGGCGGGCTTGCAGTGGAGAGTGGGCGGTGAGCTTTAAATCCCACTCCGTTCAGATAAAACGTGGCGGCCACCCTTGATTTGCCGGTAGACAAAAATTCTTTAAATCCCACTCCGTTCAGATAAAACCGAGGCGATTCCTGTACTATGTAAGTACAGGGTCATCTTTAAATCCCACTCCGTTCAGATAAAACAGACGAAACGGGATTGGCAATCATCAAAGATATTACTTTAAATCCCACTCCGTTCAGATAAAACCCATGTTGGGCCACCAGTCTTCCCGCTTTGAAGACGCTTTAAATCCCACTCCGTTCAGATAAAACTCGGAAGCCGTTGGATCGTTTGACGAGACGATTTCGGCTTTAAATCCCACTCCGTTCAGATAAAACGGGATGCTGGTGATGAACGGAGTGACGTTTGATGTGACCTTTAAATCCCACTCCGTTCAGATAAAACGAGCGAGAGCGTAAGCGATGGCTTGTATAAACTTTCTTTAAATCCCACTCCGTTCAGATAAAACTTGTGAGATGATCGATGCTGTAAGCAATGCCCCTTCCGACTTTAAATCCCACTCCGTTCAGATAAAACTATAATGCTGCGGACTTGTGAGCTTTTTCCAGCACCCTTTAAATCCCACTCCGTTCAGATAAAACGGGCGGTTGAGGAAGTCGCATCGATCTTCTTCAAAAACGCACTTTAAATCCCACTCCGTTCAGATAAAACCTTCTTTCATCCCGGCATTGAACCCGCGCCAATAATCCTTTAAATCCCACTCCGTTCAGATAAAACCACCGCTACGCAAAACAGGGACAAATTCTCTTGTCACTTTAAATCCCACTCCGTTCAGATAAAACCACCGCTACGCAAAACAGGGACAAATTCTCTTGTCACTTTAAATCCCACTCCGTTCAGATAAAACGAGCTTGTTCATCTGTTGATTTGTCGAGTATTTTGCTTTAAATCCCACTCCGTTCAGATAAAACGGTTCCGGCGTGCCGATTAACCCTGTTTCCGGCTTTCTTTAAATCCCACTCCGTTCAGATAAAACCCGTCGATACACGAGCGTAAATAGCTTTCATATCGTCCTTTAAATCCCACTCCGTTCAGATAAAACCCTGTCGCGCTTGCTCTTGTCTCCATCCTCCAATAACTTTAAATCCCACTCCGTTCAGATAAAACTCGGGCTCGCAGAAACACCCTTTGCCGTGATTGCATCTTTAAATCCCACTCCGTTCAGATAAAACCTGACCAGTACCCCAGTGCCGTTCGTGATTTTCTGAATGCTTTAAATCCCACTCCGTTCAGATAAAACTGATCTCCTCTTTGTTTAGTCCCAATTCATACAAACTTTAAATCCCACTCCGTTCAGATAAAACCCGGGATTCATGCTACCAAGATGAAAAACCCGATCAAGCTTTAAATCCCACTCCGTTCAGATAAAACCCATAAGCGATATAAATGTCATTCCGCATAATGTAGCTTTAAATCCCACTCCGTTCAGATAAAACGCAATTTCCGTTTGTAACTTGAAGCAAAGTTTTGCGTCTTTAAATCCCACTCCGTTCAGATAAAACCAGCACAAGCACAAATTATTCATCATTGTTCTTTCGCTTTAAATCCCACTCCGTTCAGATAAAACGGCCGTAGTGTGATGTCCCTCCTTCCATGTCACGCCTTTAAATCCCACTCCGTTCAGATAAAACTCGATCAGCATTGCCGTAGTTGTGAGTTTTTTTCGGCTTTAAATCCCACTCCGTTCAGATAAAACACATTTCCGCGACCGTTAGACTGTCAGTAAGTACTCTTTAAATCCCACTCCGTTCAGATAAAACCGCAGCTTTCACACGTGCTTCCAACCCTGCATACAACTTTAAATCCCACTCCGTTCAGATAAAACGAAGCCTTCAAGGCCGGATGATTGGCGGATCATCTTGCTTTAAATCCCACTCCGTTCAGATAAAACGACGGCAGAAATGCTTCTGATGTACGCACAGCAAACTTTAAATCCCACTCCGTTCAGATAAAACTATCAAAGAAGTCGCGTAACTTGAACATCTCGTCACTTTAAATCCCACTCCGTTCAGATAAAACTTGTCAGACACTTTTTGTTGTGGTTTCGGCTGCGGTTGCTTTAAATCCCACTCCGTTCAGATAAAACGCTGTGGCGGTGATCGGGCAAGCTAATTTGATGTGAACTTTAAATCCCACTCCGTTCAGATAAAACATCTAAAGAACTGATGGAGAAATACCAAAGGCGGCACGAACTTTAAATCCCACTCCGTTCAGATAAAACGGCACTTCCGTCTCAAGCTGGGCGATGTTCGGGATGCTTTAAATCCCACTCCGTTCAGATAAAACGGAAGCCCACGCAACACAAGCCGCGTGATGAAGGCGCCTTTAAATCCCACTCCGTTCAGATAAAACGGAACGATCACGATACATAATGATGATCGTCGCCATGTCCTTTAAATCCCACTCCGTTCAGATAAAACATAAACATCCCACCCTTGAGATTTAACAAAATGAATAACTTTAAATCCCACTCCGTTCAGATAAAACGCAATCATCTGTCTTTCGTTTGCTTTTAAGTCAATTCTTTAAATCCCACTCCGTTCAGATAAAACAAAGACGTCTGAAAGAAGAGACCGATCCATGAAATACTTTAAATCCCACTCCGTTCAGATAAAACGCCGCCCCACTCGAATCCTAACTGTTTCGCCTTCGCAACTTTAAATCCCACTCCGTTCAGATAAAACGGAATATGCTGTTTTAAAATCATAATCCCTGCCGTTCTTTAAATCCCACTCCGTTCAGATAAAACAGGATGTCGGCTTTGGTTTTGGTCTCGTCCATAAATCTTTAAATCCCACTCCGTTCAGATAAAACAAGAGTGATACAGTCAGCTAGATACAACATACTTCTTTAAATCCCACTCCGTTCAGATAAAACGGTCAAGCTCATTAAGATAAAGATTCGCAAAGAGTCTTTAAATCCCACTCCGTTCAGATAAAACAAACGCGATCAAAGACATGTTGAAAGCTATCTCAACTTTAAATCCCACTCCGTTCAGATAAAACTTTCTTTTTCTTTTTGCCCACGTATCGTAGACGTATCGCTTTAAATCCCACTCCGTTCAGATAAAACAATTTTCCAATGTTATATAAATATGATTACTTACACACTTTAAATCCCACTCCGTTCAGATAAAACGCTCACCTCGCTTTAGGCTTATTATCACCAAAACCAACTTTAAATCCCACTCCGTTCAGATAAAACCTGCTAGTTTCATATCGCCTGGCAGGACGTTGCTTTAAATCCCACTCCGTTCAGATAAAACTCCTGCAAGCATTGCCACAAAAAGTGAAAACTGCAACTTTAAATCCCACTCCGTTCAGATAAAACTTTCTCCCTTGTGGATGTGCTTGCCGACATTGAAGAAGCTTTAAATCCCACTCCGTTCAGATAAAACTCGGTCGCTACGCTAATTTAAAGCAAGTCGATAACGCTTTAAATCCCACTCCGTTCAGATAAAACTAAGTACAAGCCGAGTTGGAGACTGGAGGATTGAATGACTTTAAATCCCACTCCGTTCAGATAAAACAAGCTTTTCGTTCCGCCTCTTTATTATCTATCTGCCCTTTAAATCCCACTCCGTTCAGATAAAACCCGGCTGCCCTGTGAGGGGCGTTCCTTTTACGGTTAAAACTTTAAATCCCACTCCGTTCAGATAAAACAGTTAAACGGATTTAATGATGGATTTCCGTTATGACTTTAAATCCCACTCCGTTCAGATAAAACGTAAGTGATTTGTGATACTCTCCCGTTTGAATCATCTTTAAATCCCACTCCGTTCAGATAAAACTCAAGATTGAATCCTGCCGTTGTGATGACGACGATCAACTTTAAATCCCACTCCGTTCAGATAAAACACGATTATGAGTATAACTGTAAATTATCATTTTATTTCAGCACAAAACGCCCATTTTTTTGCACATTCTTTCAGAAAGCCCTCTCCCCTTTTCTGAAGGAATGTGCTAAATTTTTTGTGAATTGTTTCGGACAAAGATTTCCTT
>NZ_SDLD01000002.1:0-101826 GCF_013096875.1 Geobacillus sp. DSP4a
GCAAGCTGGAAAAAGTTAAAAAGAGTTGAGCATGCTAGTACATTGTTAATTGAAAGGAGGAAGGGCGATTCCTCCCCGACTTTCGCTCTCGCTTAGAAGTCGGGGTCTCCTCGCCAAAGAAGATGAAAAACACTGTTTCAACACACCATCAGCTGGCCATAGACGAAAAGGTGTCCCATTGTTTCCGGGACACCTTCTTCTTTTGGATTAATGCGGCAAAAACGCCAGCTGCAAAAAGAACAGCACGGCAAGCACGTACAGCAGCAACGGCACATCGCGCCAGCGGCCGCGGGCGATTTTTAAGAGCGGGTACGAGATGAAGCCGAGCGCGATGCCGGTCGCGATGCTGGACGTGAGCGGCATGCTTAAGATGATGAGAAAGGCTGGGAACGCTTCGTCCAGTTCGCGCCAATTGATATGGGCGATGTTGCTGATCATCAAGCTGCCGACGACAATGAGCGCCGGGGCGGTGATGGCAGAAAGCCCGGCGACGGCGCCGACAAGCGGGCTGAAAAAGGCGGCTGCGATGAACAAGACGGCGACCGTGAGCGCGGTCAAGCCGGTGCGGCCGCCGGCGGCGACGCCGGTTGACGACTCGATGTACGCCGATGTCGGGCTCGTGCCGAACATGGCGCCGATCGTGGTCGCGACGGAGTCGGCCAAGAGCGCCTCGCGGGCGCGCGGCAGTGTGTTTCCTTTCATCAGTCCCGCTTGCTGGGCGACGCCGATCATCGTGCCGGTCGTGTCAAAGAGCGTGACAAGCAAAAAGGAAAAGACGACAGCGTACAAGCTGTGGCTGATGACATCGCCAACGGCCGTCAATGGATTGGCGGCGACAAGCCCTTCCGGCAGCGACGGCAGCGAGACGATACCTTTGTCAAAGTGAAGCTGCCCGGTCGCGTAGGCGATGACGCCGGTCGCGACCATGCCGTAAAAGAGCGCGCCGTTGACGCCGCGCATCATGAAAACGAGCGTCACCGCCAGGCCGATGAGCGTCAACACGGCCGACGGGGCATGCAAGTTGCCAAGCGCGACCAAATTTTGCGGATGAGCTTGGATAATTCCGGTCAGCCGCAGGCCGATAAAGGCGATAAACAGCCCGATGCCGGCGGTGATGCCATGTTTTAAGCTGTCGGGGATCACTTCGATCAGCTTGCTGCGGAGCGGGGTGAGCGACAGCAACAAAAACAACACCCCGGCCACAAACACAGCGGAAAACGCGGTTTCGTACGAAATGCCGCCGTGCGAGCCGACGACGGAATAGGCAAAATACGCGTTCAGCCCCATGCCGGGGGCAATGGCGATCGGATAGTCGGCGAATATTGCCATCCACAGCGTGCCGACGACGGTGGCGATGACGGTGGCGGTGAACGCCTGTTCAAACGGGACGCCGGCGTCTGATAAGATGACCGGATTGACGACGATGATGTACACCATGGTGAAAAAAGTCGTCAGGCCAGCGAGAACCTCTGTTTTGCGATTACTGGCATGGTGCGGAAGACGAATCATAGGCAACCTCCTAAAGACGAACAATATGAAAGACAACTATAATAATATTCGTTTTTATTTCAAAAAGCAATGGGGACGCTCAATGGCGTCCCCCTGTTTGTTACTCCGCGTCGCTCAGCCGTTTTCCAGCGATGGCGTAATGGTCTTTCGTCATTTCCTCGATGAACACAACCACGCTCTCTTTTTTCGCCCCGGTTGTCTCTACAACGGCGTCGGTCACTTTTTCCACCAGCGCTTTCTTTTGCTCATCCGTGCGGCCGGCGAGCATTTTGATCGTGACATACGGCATCATCATTCCCCCATTTCCTTGTCGAGTGCTGTCGCGCTTATTATACCATGGAACGGTGAAGTTCAGTCCACTTTTGGCGGTAAATCATGTATACTAAGGATAGTGAATACAGGGGAAAAGGAGTTAATCAAGTGGAACACATGTTGCCGTATTCGTTAAGCGAAATTCCGTACGTGCTGTTGACGCTGGCGCTGGCGTTTTCTGTGCATGAGTTCGCCCATGCCTACGTTGCTTACAAGTTCGGCGATCCGACGGCGAAAAACGAGGGACGGCTGACATTGTCACCGTTTGCCCATTTGGATTTGCTTGGAACTTTGCTGATCTTTCTCGCCGGGTTTGGCTGGGCGCGCCCGGTGCCGGTCAATCGCTTTTATTTCAAAAATCCGCGCCTTGCCGGCATTCTCGTCTCGGTGGCAGGGCCGCTAAGCAACCTCGCGCTTGCCGCGCTTGGATTTGTCATTTGGTACGCCATGATCGATTTCGGCATCATGCGGGCGCTGCCGGATTGGTTTGCGGCCGGGTTTGATCTGTTTTTCCAAATTTTTATCAGCTTGAACGCCGTCTTGTTTGTGTTTAATTTATTGCCGTTTCCGCCGCTTGATGGGTATCGTATTATTGAAGACTTGGCCCCGGATGGGCTGCGGGCGAAAATGACGCAGTGGGAAACGTACGGGGCGCTCATTTTCCTTGTTCTCGTGCTGACGCCGCTCGATCGCTATACGATTGAGCCGGTGTTTCAAGTGGCGCTGCCGTTTGTGCTTGAGAACTTGCAGTCACTTGTGGCCAGCTTGTTTATGTAGGAAGGAGGAACAAGCGGATGGAGCAAAAAAAGAAAAAAAACATCGGCTTTAATATCATCAAAGACGACCCGACCGACGGGCACCGCGGCTTTGGCGCCGGGGCGTTGAGCCTAGAAAACGTGTCGCCGGTCATCATTGACGTCGAAGCGGGTGAAGCGTTCGTTGATATGGGGGCGATGCATGCCCGCAGCTCTGTTGAGCGCGGCATCAAGTTTTTGCCGGATCGCTCCGCCGTGCCAAACGGCAAGCCGTATTGGATCGTCTGGGTGACGATCGAGCGCCGCGAGGACGGTCCGTATTACGCCGGGGTGACGGCGTGCGAAATGACGGTCGACCGTGAGGCGCGCCGTGGTTATAAGTTATTGCCGGAACATGTGAACCGGCTCGATAAATCGCTGAAACGGCATATCATCGTCGATCATATGGACGCTAAGTCGAAGCGGGTGCTCGCCGACTTTTTGAAAGGCCACGACATCGGGATGTGGAACCGCTCGAGCGATGAACTGAAAAAAGGACTCGAAGGCGAATTGTGACGGTTTTGTGAACATGTTTGCCTAAGGGCTTGTTCTTATCTGGAAAAAAGGATAAACTAAATCTACATGTATAACACAGGAAAACTAGGACAAGAAAATCCCCTGCGGGCAAACGCAGGGGATTTTCTTGTTTAAAACCATGGAAACCATTTCTCGAACCAGCTTTTTCCGTCTTCTTTTTTCTTCTTCTCCTCTTTTACATGATCGGTGCAATAGTCAACCGGTTCTGTGCCAGCGATATAATACGTTTTCCGCTTCACTGGGCACGAATCGGTCGCCAGCTTGCCGTTTTGCGGGTCGATGTAGACACCGATGACGCCTTTGGTCGGCTTGAACGATTTTTTTGGCTCGCCGGCGAGGCTTTTCTCCATAAAGCGGATCCATATTTGTTTCGCGTATTGCTTTTCGTCAAAGCGGCTCATCGTTTCGCCGCGGTCGTAGCCGGTCCAGACGCCGGCGACCAACTGCGGGGCGAAGCCGATCATCCAGCTGTCCGTTTTCGTCGTCCCGGACTTGCCGGCGTACGGGCGCGTCATTTCATCGGCGATCGATTGCCCGGTGACGGTCGTATAGCCGTTAAGCTTTGGGTCGAACATTCCGGTCATTAAATGGGTCGTCACAAACGCTGCGTCGCGGTCGAGCACTTGCCGGCTCTCCGGCTTATGTTCATACAGCACGTTTCCGTTCGCGTCGACGACTTTTTGAATAAACACCGGTTCGGTTTGTTTGCCGTAGTTGGCCAGCGTGCTGTACGCGGCCACCATGTCGATCACTTTCACGGGCGAGGTGCCAAGCGCCAATGACGGCACTGCTTTCAATCTGCTTGTAATGCCAAGCGCTTTCGCTGTTTCGACGAGTTTGTCGACGCCGATGAACTGGAGCGTTTTCACCGCAAAGACGTTGTCGGATACAGCGAGCGCCTGAGCGAGCGTGATCGGGCCATTGGCGTAGTAGTCATTGTAATTATGGGGGGTGTACGACGATCGGCCGCCGTTAAACGTAAATGTCGTCAGCTCGCTGCGCAGTTGGGTCGATGGGGTGAATCCTTGCTTGATCGCCGCGTAATACAAAAACGGCTTAAATGTCGACCCTGGCTGGCGTTCCGCTTGCACAGCGCGGTTGAACGGGCTTTCTTCGTAGTTGCGTCCGCCGATGAGCGCCTTTACTTCCCCTGTGCGCGGATCCATGGCCACCAATGCCGCCTGGATGGCAGAATGGGGACTGATGACTTGCTTAACTTGTTCTTCGGCGATTCGCTGCAGGCGTCGGTCGAGCGTTGTGTAGACGCGCAGCCCCCCGAGCTCAATCGTCCGCTCATCAAGGCCAAGCTTCGTGCGCAGCTGCTGTTTCACAACATCTTGGAAATACGGGGCCACAGGCTGCTCTCGTTCGCGGTGGTGGATGTAAACGAGCTTGTCACGGTACGCCCGCTCCGCTTCTTCGCGGCTGATGTAGCCGGCTTCCACCATGGAGGTGAGCACGATTTTTTGCCGCGCTTTTGCCCGCGCCTCGTTGACAAGCGGCGAGTAGTAATACGGCCCTTTCGGAATGCCGGCGAGCATCGCTGCCTCGCTCAGCGTCAGCTCGCTCGCGTGCTTGCCGAAATAATAGCGCGCTGCTGCCTCGATGCCGTAGGCGCCATGGCCGTAGTAAATCGTATTTAAATAGCCTTCTAAAATTTTTTCTTTGCTGTAATTGGCTTCAAGGCGGATCGTGTACAGCGCTTCCTGGATTTTTCGCGACCACGTTTTCTCATGTGTTAAAAACAAGTTGCGTGCATATTGCTGGGTGATCGTGCTCGCTCCTTGCACTTTGTCCATGGCCTCGAGATTGGCGAGCACCGCGCCGGCGATCCGTTTCAAGTCAAATCCGTGGTGTTCGTAAAACTTTCGGTCCTCAACGGCAATCGTCGCCTCGATGACGTGCGGGGAAATGTTACCGAGATGAACCCAGTACCGCTTTTGTCCATGGTCGCTTTCCCCGATTTTGCAGCCGTCGTCCGCATAAAAAATCGTCGTCTGCGGCACGGCGACCGGCGGGGCGCCTTCGATTTTGGCAAACAAAATAAAGCTCCCGAGAGCGGCGGAAGCAAAGATCGCAAGAAAAAAGCCGATAAAGACGGCGGCGCGCACATATTTCCACGTGCCGCGAAAACGGCTGCCCGGGATCGGTTCCATTGCGCATCACCTCAACGGTTTTGGCGTTGTTTTAGACATGCGGGCGGACGCCCGGCTGGATGCGCCGCCTTGCTTTTGTCAAGGCTTCGCCAGCGAGGTTTTCCGCTTTTTCTTACCAGTATGAAAAAAAATTTTTTATTTTAAACTTGTTCCTCTTGCATTTTTGCTAGATTGCTCTATACTTTTTCATGTTTAGTGTTTCGTTGGCTAAGGAAAACTTGTATAGTAAGCAACGCTCGGAGAAAGGATGTTACCGAATGGAACTTTGGTTTACCGAAAAGCAAACGGAGCATTTTGGCATCACCGCACGCATCGTCCGCACTTTACATACAGAACAAACGCCGTTTCAAAAGCTTGATATGGTCGAAACGGCGGAGTTTGGCAACATGCTCATTTTAGACGGCATGGTGATGACGACGCAAAAAGACGAGTTCGTCTATCATGAAATGGTCGCCCACGTCCCATTGTTCACCCATCCGAAGCCAGAGAACGTCCTTGTCGTCGGCGGCGGCGACGGAGGCGTCATTCGTGAAGTGCTGAAACACCCGAGCGTCAAAAAAGCGACGCTTGTCGAAATTGACGGCAAAGTGATCGAGTATTCGAAAAAATACTTGCCGGAAATTGCCGGAAAACTCGACGATCCGCGCGTCGAAGTGAAAGTCGATGACGGGTTTATGCACATCGCGCAAAGCGAAAACGAATACGACGTCATCATGGTCGACTCGACGGAACCAGTCGGCCCGGCGGTCAACTTGTTCACAAAAGGGTTTTATGCCGGCATCGCCAACGCGCTGAAAGAGGACGGCATTTTCGTCGCTCAAACGGACAACCCGTGGTTTAAAGCGGACTTGATCCGCAACGTCTACCGCGATGTGAAAGAAATTTTCCCGATCACCCGTTTGTATACAGCGAACATTCCGACGTATCCGAGCGGGCTCTGGACGTTTACGCTCGGCTCGAAACAATACGACCCGCTTGCGGTGAGCGACGACCGGTTCCATGACATTGAGACGAAATACTACACGAAAGAATTGCATAAGGCGTGCTTCGTTTTGCCAAAATTTGTCGCGGACCTAGTGAAATAAGGGGGCAGATCGATGCGTTTTGATGAAGCTTATTCGGGCAACGTCTTTATTGGCAGCCACCCGAACTTCGAAGAGAGCGAAGCGGTCATCTACGGGATGCCGATGGACTGGACGGTCAGCTACCGGCCTGGCTCGCGGTTTGGCCCGGCCCGCATCCGCGAAGTGTCAATCGGGCTTGAGGAGTACAGCCCATATTTGGACCGCGAACTCAAAGACATCCGCTACTTTGACGCTGGAGACATTCCGCTGCCGTTTGGCAATGCGGCCCGCAGTTTAGAGCTGATTGAGCAGTTCGTGAAAAAGGTGCTTGACGCCGGCAAGTTTCCGCTCGGCCTCGGCGGCGAACATCTCGTCTCTTGGCCGGTCATCAAAGCGGTGTACGACTATTACCCGGATTTGGCCGTCATTCACATGGACGCCCATACCGACTTGCGCGAACATTACGAAGGCGAGCCGCTGTCGCACGCGACGCCAATCCGCAAAGTCGCTGACTTGATCGGCCCGACGAATGTCTTTTCGTTCGGCATCCGTTCCGGGATGAAAGAGGAGTTTGAGTGGGCGAAAGAAAACGGTATGTACATCGCCAAGTTTGAGGTGCTTGAACCGCTCCGCTCCGTGTTGCCAAAGCTCGCCGGCCGCCCGGTGTATGTGACGATCGACATCGATGTGCTTGACCCGGCCCATGCCCCCGGAACGGGCACGGTCGATGCCGGCGGCATTACATCGAAAGAGCTGCTAGCCGCGATCCATGAGATCGCCCGCTCCGACGTCCGCGTTGTCGGCGCCGATTTGGTGGAAGTCGCGCCGATTTACGACCACTCCGAACAAACGGCCAATACGGCGAGCAAGCTTGTGCGGGAAATGCTGCTTGGTTGGGTAGGGAAGTGAAAAATGAGAAAAAGCGTCTAAATCGCAAGTTTGCGAGGGCACTTTTTTCCTTGGTGGGACAAAAGATGCAGGAATATGAGCGTACGGAGGATCATAACATGTAATGTGCTTACAGAAAAAGGGAAGGAGGGAATGAAGATGGGCGTGAAGCTGATCAAAATTTCCGTTGTGTACTTTGTCATTGGCGTCTGTATTGGGCTTGGCATGTCGATGACCCATTCGTTTGCGCTGACCCCAGTCCATGTCCATATCAACTTGCTTGGCTGGACGGCCTTGACGCTTGCTGGCATCATCTATCATTTATTTCCACAAGCGGCGGCGACGAAATGGGCGAAAGTGCATTTCTGGCTGCACAATATCGGCCTGCCGGTCATGATGATCGGTCTCATTTTCGTCGTTTACGGTAACGAAGCGTTCGTGCCGGTGACAGCGATTGGCGGGGTGCTCGTCGTGATAGGTGTCATTCTTTTTGCTATTAACGTGTTAAAAAATGTTCGGGCGTCATCATAAAATACCGATGGAACAGAGGGTGTCCCAAAAGGATCGGGACACCTTTTCTTATTACCGTATGTAGGCATAAAACAATCATTAAGATAACGATATGTTGTGTGTTGTTTAAGGAAAAACAACCTTTTGGGCCAGCCCCTTTTTTTGCCCACTGGAGCGGAAATCTGCCATCGGGTTTGTCCCCTCTTGAATGGAGCGGAACAGTTCATTATACTATAAACTATGACTGTTTGTTCGCAAAGGTGTGTTCATCGATATGAAGGAAACAAACGGCATCCCGGCGCGTCTCCGCCAAGTGGCTGTCATTCGCGACGGTCCGCGCCAAGAGACGGTTGTGCTTGAGGCGGACGGGGTGTATTACATAAAAGGGGAAACAGGCTATTTGCAGTTTGAGGAGGAAAACGAACTCGGGCGGGTGAACAACATTGTGAAAATCGCGCCTGACGAGGTGACCATCCTTCGCTCCGGAGCGGTCGAGATGCGGCAAACGTTCCGCCGCCGGCAAGAAACGCCGGGCCATTACGGAACGGTGTTTGGGCGGTGGGCGATGGCGGCGAAAACGGATGCGATCGAGTTTCACTATGACGATAAGCGGAAGCGGGGGCGGCTCTTTCTCTCCTACGAGCTTTTCTTGCAAAACGAGCGGAGCGGACGCCATACGTTGACGTTGACATTTAAGGGGGTATAAGCCGATGAACATTGTCGGACAAATGAAAGAACAGCTGAAAGAAGAAATTCGCCAGGCGGCGGTGAAAGCCGGGCTCGTTTCGGCTGATGAGCTGCCGGACGTCTTGCTGGAGGTGCCGCGCGACAAGGCGCATGGCGATTACTCGACGAACATCGCCATGCAGCTTGCCCGCATTGCGAAAAAGCCGCCGCGGGCGATCGCCGAAGCCATCGTCGGGCAGCTTGATCGCGAGCGCGTATCGGTGGCGCGCATTGAGGTGGCGGGGCCGGGATTTATTAACTTTTACATGGACAACCGCTATTTGACGGCGGTCGTGCCGGCGATTTTGCAGGCGGGACAAGCGTATGGCGAATCGAACGTCGGCAACGGGGAAAAAGTGCAAGTCGAGTTCGTCTCCGCCAACCCGACCGGCGACTTGCATTTGGGCCATGCCCGCGGCGCGGCGGTCGGCGATTCGCTTTGCAACATTTTGGCGAAAGCCGGGTTTGACGTGACGCGCGAATACTATATTAACGACGCCGGCAAGCAAATTTACAACTTGGCGAAATCGGTCGAAGCCCGCTATTTCCAGGCGCTCGGTGTCGATATGCCGTTGCCGGAGGACGGCTATTACGGCGACGACATTGTCGAAATCGGCAAAACACTTGCTGAGGAATATGGCGATCGGTTCGTCCACGCCGATGAAGAGGAACGGCTTGCTTTCTTCCGCGAATACGGCCTTCGTTATGAGCTCGACAAAATTAAACAAGATTTGGCCGCATTCCGTGTTCCGTTCGACGTCTGGTACTCGGAAACATCGCTTTATGAAAGCGGCAAAATCGACGAAGCGCTTTCCACTTTGCGCGAGCGCGGCTACATTTACGAGCAGGACGGGGCGACATGGTTCCGTTCGACGGCGTTTGGGGACGACAAAGACCGCGTCTTAATTAAGCAGGACGGCACGTATACGTACTTGCTTCCGGACATCGCCTACCACCAAGACAAGCTGCGGCGCGGATTTACCAAGCTGATTAACGTTTGGGGAGCGGATCACCACGGCTACATTCCGCGCATGAAAGCGGCGATCGCCGCGCTCGGCTACGATCCGGAGGCGCTCGAAGTCGAAATCATCCAAATGGTGAACTTATACCAAAACGGCGAGCGCGTCAAAATGAGCAAGCGCACCGGCAAGGCGGTGACGATGCGCGAGCTGATGGAAGAAGTCGGCGTCGATGCCGTCCGCTATTTCTTTGCGATGCGCTCGGGCGATACGCATTTGGATTTTGACATGGACTTGGCCGTGTCGCAGTCGAATGAAAATCCGGTTTACTACGTCCAATACGCGCATGCCCGCGTCTCAAGCATTCTCCGCCAAGCGGAAGAGCAAAACGTGTCGTACGAAGGCGACCTCGCTTTGCATCATTTAGTGGAGACGGAAAAAGAAATCGAGCTGCTCAAAGTGCTCGGCGACTTCCCGGACGTCGTCGCCGAGGCAGCGCTCAAGCGGATGCCGCACCGCGTCACCGCCTATGCGTTTGAGCTGGCTTCGGCGCTCCATAGCTTCTACAACGCGGAAAAAGTGCTTGATTTGGACAACATCGAAAAAACGAAAGCCCGCCTCGCGTTGGTGAAGGCGGTGCAAATTACGCTGAAAAACGCGTTGGCGTTGATCGGCGTTTCCGCCCCGGAACAAATGTAACAGATGCAACAAAGGAGGGGAGCGACTGCTTCCCTTTTTGTCTGGGCATCATAAGGAAAAACAACGATGGAGGATTTGCTTGTGAAAGAAGTGGTGCTGTCGCTTGTCACCGGCATCGTTGTCGGTTTTTTGTTCACGCTGTTCCGCCTGCCGATTCCGGCCCCTCCGGCGTTGGCTGGCATTGCCGGCATTGTTGGAGTGTATCTCGGGATGCGGCTGTTTCAATGGTTGACATTGTTTTGGAAATGAATAGAAGATACAGGATGGCCAACTGATTCAATCCCGGCCGGCGCCCGCAGCGATCTCACATCGCCAACATGGAGCCGGCCAGGTTTTTTGTTTGGCGGTTTCGGCCGGGATTCCTTTGCCCTTTTGTCCGGGCGTTCGTCCAAGCGCCGGGTTTTGCACGAAAAAAGGCTGATTTTGCCAAGTTCCTCCTCGGGGAAAGCCGCTGTTAGGCGGGTTGGTGATGAACATCGCCGGCTTTTTTCGTGTTGCCTACAACCAGGCGGAAATCAGCTGGGAAATCGATTCTTTGCCGCGGTCAAGGAGCGAACGCTTCCGCCAAAAATCGAGCGTCAGCGGCTCGGCGCGCGTCAGGTCGCGTTGGATCGCCCGCTTGACCACCTGCGTGAACGCGCGGTCGAATACATAGCAGTTGATTTCGCCGTTGAGAAACAGACTGCGCCGGTCAAAGTTGGCGGTGCCGACATCGCACCATTCCTCATCGACGACAATCGTTTTGGCGTGGTAAAATCCTTGGTAAAAGCGGTAAATGCGCGCTCCGGCCTTCAGCATTTGATAAAAATACGGGTAAGCGGCCTCGCGGACAAATAAATGGTCCGCCCGCAGCGGCACAATGACCGTGACGCGCACCCCGCGCCGGATCGCGCGCATAAGCTCGTCAAACAACAGCCGGCTCGGGATAAAGTAGGGGCTGCCGATCATAATTTCTCGTTTTGCCTGCCGGATCGCATCGATATACTGCTCTTCAAGCGCGGCGCCGTCAGTCGCGACAAGCTGGTGGCGGATGGCGCCGGCGTGAAGGGGTGGGAAGTAGCGGCGTTTGTCAGCGACGGTTTTGCCCGTCGCCTCCTCCCAATCGTGCAAAAATTGTTCTTGCAAGTCGTGCACCCCTTCTCCGCTGATTTTTAAGTGATAGTCGCGCCATTCTCCGATGTTAGCGTCCTTTCCACTGTATTCGCGGCCGATGTTAAAACCGCCCATATACCCGACCTTTCCATCGATGACCGTAATTTTTCGGTGGTTGCGGCGGTTGAGGCGGTAAATGAAAAACGGAAAGCGCGGCGGGCGGGCGTAGGCGAATTCGACGCCGCTTGCCTTCAGCGAACGGATGAGCGTTTTCGGCAACCCGAGGCTGCCGACCCAGTCTGTCAACAAGCGCACTTCCACCCCTTCCGCCGCTTTTTCCTTTAAAAGTTGGAAAAATGGCGCCGTCGTTTCGTCATGCTTGATGATATAAAACAAAATATGGATATGATCGCGGGCGCGGCGCAGCTCGGCAAAATAATCGGCAAATAAATGCCGTCCATTCACATACAAGGCCATATCGCTCCGCCGCTTTGGGTACACGACTTTTTTGCGCCCGTTGCGGAGGATCAGCCGGCCAAGCTTGTCATCAAGATAAACGAGTGCGAATATGATCACAATAACGGCAATGATGAGCATATTTTTCCCTCCTGTGCGTCGCTTCAGTACTTATTAATGTGTCCTACAACGCGCAAAAATAGCAGAGCGGACATCCGCTTCCGCCCTGTCCGCGTTCTTCGCTGCTTGACGTTCCACTGCACGGGCCCGGCAACGGCAAAATTCTCATAAAAAGGCTATTGACTGAACGCTCATTCATTTGTAAAATAGACGTAAGTATAATTCTGAAAATTTCTTTTGTTATGGCAATACATTCGCTGAAAAGCGGGGGAAGGGGAGAGAAGATGAACGCCTTATTGTTGGTGAACTGGCTCGCGTTTTTGCTTGTAACCGCTTACGCCGTCTATTTGTTTGCGTATGTTGTCAAAACGCGGGCGATGTACATTAAGCTCGGCAAAAAGGTCGAGTTTGATGAAAAAGTGAATGAGCGGCTGCGTAACATTTGGGTCAACGTGTTTGGCCAGAAAAAGCTGCTCAAGGACAAAAAAAGCGGGATCATTCACGTCGTCTTTTTCTATGGGTTTATTCTCGTTCAGTTTGGCGCCATCGATTTTATCATCAAAGGGCTTGCGCCGGGGGCGCATTTGCCGCTTGGGCCGCTGTATCCAGGGTTTACGTTTTTCCAGGAAATCGTCACCCTGCTCATTTTGATCGCGGTGTTTGCCGCTTTTTACCGTCGCTATATTGAAAAGCTCGTCCGCTTAAAGCGCGATTTTAAAGCCGGACTCGTCTTGATTTTCATCGGCGGGTTGATGTTGTCGGTTCTGTTCGGCAACGGCATGAGCATGATTTGGCATGGCGAGGAAGCGACATGGAGCGAACCGGTCGCCTCGCTCATCGCTGCCGCGTTTTCCTGGGTCGGCGAAACGGGGGCTGCGGTGCTCTTCTTTATCGCCTGGTGGGTGCATTTGTTGATTTTGCTGACGTTCCTTGTATACGTTCCGCAGTCGAAGCACGCCCACTTGATTGCGGCGCCCATCAACGTCTTTTTCAGCCGGCTGACGCGGCCGAAGCTTTCGCCGATCAACTTTGAAGACGAAAGCCAAGAGTCGTTTGGCGTCGGCAAAATTGAAGATTTTACGCAAAAGCAATTGATCGACTTGTACGCCTGTGTCGAGTGCGGCCGCTGTACGAGCATGTGCCCGGCGACCGGCACGGGGAAAATGTTGTCGCCGATGGATTTGATTTTGAAGCTGCGCGACCATTTGACCGAAAAAGGGGCGGTCGTCACGTCGCGGGCCCCGTGGGTGCCTGTGTTCGCCTTTAAAAACACGAAAGGCAACCAGCTGGCATTCGCTGCGGCATCCGAGCAGGCGGCGGCGATTGAAATGCCGAGCCTCATCGGCGACGTCATCACCGAAGAAGAGATTTGGGCCTGTACGACGTGCCGCAACTGTGAAGACCAATGCCCGGTCATGAACGAGCACGTCGATAAAATCATCGATTTGCGCCGCTATCTCGTGTTGACGGAAGGGCGGATGAATCCGGATGCGCAACGGGCGATGACGAACATCGAACGTCAAGGCAACCCGTGGGGCTTGAACCGGAAAGAGCGGGAAAACTGGCGTGAGCTGCGCGATGATGTGCATGTGCCGACCGTCAAAGAGGCGGCGAAAGCAGGAGAGGAAATCGAGTATTTGTTCTGGGTCGGCTCGATGGGGTCGTATGACAGCCGAAGCCAAAAAATCGCCCTCGCCTTCGCCAAACTGCTGAATGAAGCAGGCGTCAAATTTGCGATTTTAGGCAACAAGGAGAAAAACTCGGGCGACACGCCGCGCCGGTTAGGGAATGAATTTTTATTCCAAGAGCTGGCGACGAACAATATCGCCGAGTTTGAAAAAGCGGGCGTCAAGAAAATTGTCACAATCGACCCGCACGCTTACAACACGTTCAAAAACGAATATCCGGACTTCGGACTGGACGCCGAAGTGTACCATCATACCGAATTGCTCGCCAAGCTCATTGAAGAAGGGCGCTTGGTGCCAAAATATCCGGTAAATGAACGCATTACGTTCCATGACTCGTGCTACTTAGGGCGCTACAATGACGTCTATGACGCACCGCGGAAAATTTTGCGCGCCATCCCGGGCGTCGAGCTTGTTGAAATGGAGCGCAACCGCGAGCGAGGAATGTGCTGTGGAGCCGGCGGCGGCCTCATGTGGATGGAAGAGACGACCGGCAACCGGATCAACGTCGCTCGCACCGAGCAGGCGCTTGCTGTCAATCCGACGGTCATCAGCTCTGGCTGCCCGTACTGCTTGACAATGCTGTCGGACGGCACGAAAGCGAAGGAAGTGGAAGATCGCGTCGCGACGTACGATGTCGCCGAACTGTTGGCGAAATCGGTGTTTGGCGAGGAAAAAGAAGAAGCCGCATCATAAAAATAGTTGCATAGACAATTTATATTTTTTAAAATAATAAGTATAATGAAAGGGGAGGTGTACAGCGGTACGCCTTCTCTTTCGCACTGCTATCGAGCGAGCGTTCAGTCTGTGTTTTTGTAATCGCTTTCTTATTCGAAAAAGGGGGAGAAGGAACCATGGGGAAAACAGTGATTGTGAGCGGGGTGCGCACCCCGTTTGGAAAATTGGGCGGCGCCTTGCAAGCGCTGTCAGCGCCTGAGCTCGGCGGCGTCGCCGTCAAAGAGGCGCTTGTCCGCGCCAACGTGAGCGCCGAACAAGTTGATCATGTCATTTTGGGCACCGTCTTGCAAGGCGGACAAGGGCAGCTTCCGTCGCGGCAGGCGATGCGCCATGCCGGCATTCCGTGGCACGTCCGCACCGAGACGGTGAACAAAGTATGCGCGTCCGGCATGCGCGCCGTGACGCTTGCCGATCAGCTCATCCGTTTAGGCGAGGCTGATATCATCGTCGCCGGCGGGATGGAATCGATGAGCAACGCCCCGTATGTGCTTCCGAAAGCGCGCTGGGGGCTGCGGATGGGCGACAGCACGGTGAAAGATTTAATGGTGTATGACGGCCTCACGTGCAGCTTCACCGGCGTTCATATGGGCGTCTACGGCGGGAATACGGCGAAAGAGCTCGGCATTACGAGGGAGGCGCAAGACGAGTGGGCGTACCGCAGCCATATGCGCGCCATTGCCGCCATCGAAGCCGGGCGGCTGGCGGAAGAAATCGTGCCGGTTTCGATTCCGCAGCGCAAAGGTGAGCCGCTTGTCGTTGAACGCGACGAGGCGCCGCGCAAAGATACGTCGCTTGAAGCGTTGGCGAAACTGAAACCGGTGTTTGACCCCGAAGGCACGATCACGGCCGGGAACGCCCCAGGCGTCAACGACGGCGCTGCCGCGCTTGTGTTGATGAGCCAGGAGCGCGCCGCCCGCGAGGGGCTCGAGCCGCTGGCGACGGTCGTCGCCCACACGGCCATCGCCGTCGAGGCGAAAGATTTCCCGAAAACGCCGGGGCTTGTCATCAACGAACTGCTCCGCAAAACAGGAAAGACCGTTGACGACATTGACTTGTTCGAAGTGAACGAAGCGTTTGCCGCGGTTGCGCTTGCCGCCATTCAAATCGCCGGGCTTGATCCGGAAAAAGTAAACGTCAACGGCGGCGCTGTCGCCCTCGGTCATCCGATCGGCGCGAGCGGCGCGCGCATCATCTTGACGCTCGCCCATGAGTTGAAGCGCCGCGGCGGAGGGCTGGGCATTGCCGCGATTTGCAGCGGCGGCGGTCAAGGCGACGCCATCTTAATCGAAGTATAAAGCATGGCCTGCCGCGTCATCGCGGCCGCGCGCCAGCGGGGCGAGGCGTGACGCGTCATGCCGCCTGACGGCGTTGTCGCCATAGAGGAGGCGGTTTGCTTGGCGGTGGGGCGGCCGCGGTTTTGGAATATGGATGGCCTGCCGCCTCCTTGGGCGCTGCGACCGCTGGTTTGCGATCTGCGTTGTCCCGGGACGGAGCCAATAAACGAACAAGAGCGTTTGCGAATTTTTCTATATAGGGGGATCGAATGATGGACGTCAAAACGATTATGGTCGTCGGCGCCGGACAGATGGGGTCAGGCATCGCCCAAGTATGCGCTGTCGCCGGCTATGACGTGTTGTTATACGACATTAGCGAAGCCCAACTCGATAAAGGGATGGCCACTATCGACAAGCTGCTCGGCCGCCAAGTGGAAAAAGGCAAGATGACAGCCGAAGCCAAAGACGCCGCGCTGTCGCGGCTCGTCCGTTCCACCGACCTGCGTGATGCCGCCAAAGCGGATCTCATCATTGAGGCGGTCGTCGAAAACATGGATGTGAAAACGAAGCTGTTTGCGGAGCTCGACGAAATCGCCCGCCCGGAGGCGATCCTGGCCTCGAATACGTCGTCGCTGCCGATCACGGAAATCGCAGCGGCGACGAAGCGGCCGGAGAACGTGATCGGCATGCACTTTATGAATCCGGTGCCGGTCATGAAACTGGTCGAAATCATCCGCGGCTTGGCGACAGCGGATGACGTATACGAAACGATCGAGGCGGTCACCCGAAAGCTCGGCAAAGTGCCGGTCGAAGTGAACGATTTTCCAGGGTTTATTTCCAACCGTGTCTTAATGCCAATGATCAACGAAGCCATTTATGCCTTATATGAAGGGGTGGCGACGAAGGAAGCCATCGATGAGGTGATGAAGCTCGGCATGAACCATCCGATGGGGCCGCTCACGCTCGCCGACTTTATCGGGCTGGATACATGCTTGTACATTATGGAAACCCTTCACGAAGGGTTTGGCGATGACAAATACCGCCCGTGCCCGCTTTTGCGCAAATATGTCAAAGCCGGCTGGCTCGGCCGCAAGACAGGCCGCGGATTTTACACGTACGAATAAGCGCGGCGGCATCAGCCGGCAATCGGTTTCGCCTATATGCCGTTGAACCGCCTAAGCCATGCATGCGGCGGCGAGGCGGGCGGCGCCAAACGCAACATCGAGCCAGCAACAAGAGGAAGGGAGAGGCCATCTCATGCAATTTCGCTTTACCGAAGAGCAGGAAATGATGCGGCAAATGGTGCGCGAGTTTGCCGCAGCGGAAATTGCCCCGTTTGTCGAGCGCATGGAGCAAGGGGAATTTCCGCGCCCGATTTTAAAGAAAATGGCGGAACTCGGCTTGATGGGGATCACGGTTCCCGAGAAGTACGGCGGTGCGGGCATGGATTTCATTTCCTACATTATCGCCATTCATGAAATTTCGAAAGTAAGCCCGACAGTCGGCGTCATTTTGTCGGTGCATACATCGGTCGGCACGAACCCGATTTTGTACTTCGGCACCGAAGAGCAGAAGCAAAAATACGTGACAAAGCTTGCCCGAGGCGAATATTTGGGGGCGTTTTGCCTCACCGAACCGAGCGCCGGCTCGGACGCAAAAAGCTTGAAGACAAAAGCGGTGCGCCGCGGCGATGTGTACGTCTTGAACGGATCGAAAATTTTCATTACAAACGGCGGCGAAGCGGATACGTATATCGTATTCGCCCGCACGAATCCGAATGAAGCGGGCAGCCGCGGCATCTCGGCGTTCATCGTCGAAAAAGGAACGAAAGGGATGGCGATCGGCAAAGACGAGAAAAAAATGGGGCTGCACGGGTCGCGCACGGTGACGATTACGTTCGAGGATGCGGAAGTGCCGGCGGAAAACTTGCTTGGCCAGGAAGGAGAAGGGTTTAAAATCGCGATGGCGAACCTTGACGTCGGCCGGATCGGCATCGCCGCCCAGGCGCTCGGCATCGCCGAGGCAGCCGTCGAGCACGCCGTCGCCTATGCAAAAGAGCGGGTGCAATTTGGCAAGCCGATTGCTGAGCAGCAAGGCGTCGCCTTTAAGCTCGCCGATATGGCGACAGCAGCCGAGGCGGCGAAATGGCTCGTCTACCGCGCCGCCTGGCTGCGCGCCCAAGGGCTGCCGTGCAGCAAAGAGGTGTCGATGGCAAAGCTGTTCGCTTCACAAGCCGCCATGGACAACGCCATCGAAGCTGTGCAAGTGTTCGGCGGCAACGGCTATACGAAAGATTATCCCGTCGAGCGGCTGTTCCGCGATGCGAAAATTACGCAAATTTACGAAGGAACGAGCGAAATCCAACACATCGTCATCAGCAAGCATTTGTGCCAGGCATGCTGATGAACCAATCCGAACCAGATGAGAAGGCTCTGTTCCTAGCTTTTCTGCCGTAGTCGGCAAGCCGTTCGCTTGCCGACTGGGCATGCGACAGCATGCCCTCCTCGAACAATGGACGTTTTGCGGGCAAATGGCATTTGCCCGCTGGCGTTCTTGTTCGAGGAAAGAGGCAGAAAAGCTTGTGTTCAGCCAGCTCATGATTGGCGATCGAATGAAATGGTGGAAATAGCTCTAAGCGCCGGGTTTTCGGAAGACCGAACAACGCCGCTTTCAGGGATCGAGGCATAAACATGGGGCTCTGTCTTTTGCGGCGTTTTGTGGTGCAACGGGAACTCACCAACAAGTTTATGTCTGTATCTGGAAGATGGTGATCACGCTGGCACGGGGGACGAGGATTTGACTATACAATAACGGGGGAATGGAAAGATGAACTTTCAACTAAGCGAAGAACATGAAATGCTGCGAAAAATGGTGCGCGAATTTGCTGAAAACGAAGTGGCGCCGACAGCCGCTGAACGCGATGAAGAAGAGCGGTTTGACCGCAGCATTTTCAACAAAATGGCGGAACTCGGCTTAACCGGCATTCCGTGGCCGGAAGAGTACGGCGGCATCGGCAGCGACTATTTGGCGTATGTCATCGCCGTTGAGGAACTGTCGCGCGTCTGCGCTTCAACCGGGGTGACGCTCTCCGCCCACATTTCGCTCGCCAGCTGGCCGATTTACAAGTTCGGCACGGAAGAGCAAAAGCAGAAGTATTTGCGCGCCTTGGCGACCGGGGAAAAGCTCGGGGCGTACGGGCTGTCCGAGCCGGGGGCCGGGTCTGACGTCGCGTCGATGAAAACGCGCGCTGTAAAAGACGGCGACCATTACGTGTTAAACGGGTCGAAAGTATGGATCACCAACGGCGGCGAGGCGGAAATTTACGTCGTCTTTGCCGTCACCGACCCGGAAAAGCGGCATAAAGGAATCAGCGCCTTTATCGTCGAGAAAGGGACGCCGGGCTTTTCAATCGGCAAAAAAGAAAAGAAACTCGGCATCCGTTCGTCGCCGACGACCGAGCTGATTTTCGAAGATTGCCGCATCCCGAAAGAAAACTTGCTCGGCCGAGAAGGAGAAGGGTTCAAAATCGCCATGATGACGCTTGACGGCGGCCGAAACGGCATTGCCGCCCAAGCGGTCGGCATCGCTCAAGGGGCGCTTGACGCCGCAGTCGATTACGCCAAGCAGCGCGTCCAGTTTGGTAAACCGATTGCCGAGCAGCAAGGCGTCGCCTTTAAACTCGCCGATATGGCGACGGCGATTGAAGCAGCGCGGCTCTTGACGTATCAAGCGGCATGGCTTGAGTCAAACGGCCTGCCGTACGGCAAAGCGTCGGCGATGGCGAAGTTGTTTGCCGGCGACACAGCCATGAAAGTGACCGTTGAGGCGGTGCAAATTTTCGGCGGCAACGGCTACACGAAAGACTATCCAGTTGAGCGGTTTATGCGCGATGCGAAAATTACGCAAATTTACGAAGGAACGCAGGAAATTCAGCGTCTTGTCATCTCGCGCGCGTTGACGCGCGATTAACGCCGCGCCTCTGTTCAGCGGCGCCGCGGCGGCTGGCCGCCGTTTGCGCACCGCTCGGCACATCGATGGACTGGCGAAGCCGTCCATTCCGCTTTGCACTCTTAGCGCCCGCACCAACGGCGGGGGGAGCGGGCGCCGCTTCGCCGCCAAACGGGGATAGGGGGGGAGAGGAACCGGTCATGAAAAAGCGGGAAGTAATCGCCTCAGTCAAAGACGAAAAGCTTGTGAAAAAACGGCGCAATGAAATGATTAAAGGCGCCATTTCGCTGTTTAAACAAAAAGGCTTCCACCAAACGACGACAAGGGAGATCGCCAAAGCGTCCGGATTTAGCATCGGCACGCTGTATGAGTACATCCGAAAAAAAGAAGACGTCCTCTATTTAGTGTGCGACCGCATTTACGACGAGGTGCGGGAGCGGACGGAACAAGACCTCGGTGCCCACCATGGCACGATCGAAGGGTTAAGGCGCGCCATTGCCCACTATTTCCGCGTTGTTGATGAACTCGATGATGAAGTGCTCGTCATGTATCAAGAAGTGAAAGCGCTAAGCAAAGAATCGCTGCCGTATGTGTTGAATAAAGAACTCGATATGGCGGCGATTTTCGAACATATTTTGCGCGCATGCGTTGAGAGCGGGGCGTTGCAGCTTTCTGAAAGCGAAATCCGCCTGTTCGCCCACAACATCGTCGTTCTTGGGCAAATGTGGGCGTTCCGCCGTTGGGTGCTGCGGAAAATGTATACACTCGATGAATATATCGAACTGCAAACCGAGTTTTTATTAAGGGGGATTATGGAGAAACAGCGAGTCTAAAAGGGGGAGAAGAAACGATGGCGCACATTTACCGTCCGAAGCATCACGTCCGCTTTGTGACTGCATCGAGCTTGTTTGACGGCCATGACGCCTCAATCAACATTATGCGCCGCATTTTGCAGGCGAGCGGCGCCGAGGTCATCCATTTGGGCCATAACCGTTCGGTCGAAGAAATCGTCAACGCCGCCATTCAAGAAGACGTGCAAGGCATTGCCGTCTCCTCGTACCAAGGCGGGCATATGGAGTTTTTTAAATATATGTATGACCTGCTTCAAGAGCGGGGCGCATCCCATATCCGCATTTACGGCGGCGGGGGCGGCGTCATCATCCCGCGCGAAATCAAGGAGCTGCACGAGTATGGCATCGCCCGCATTTTTTCGCCGGAAGACGGACGGCGTCTCGGCCTGCAAGGAATGATTAACGTCATGCTTGAAGAATGCGATTTTCCGACCGTCACGGCGGTGACCGATGAAATCGAGCGGCTGGCATCCGGCGATGTGCAAGCGGTCGCCCGGCTCATTACGCTGTGCGAGTACCGCGCCGAGGCGACGGATGAGGCGGCGGCCGCCGCTGAAGCAGCGATTGCGCAAGTGAAGACGATGGAAAAGCGTGTGCCGGTCCTCGGCATCACCGGCACGGGCGGGGCGGGGAAAAGTTCGCTCACCGATGAGCTCGTGCGCCGCTTTTTAAATGAAATTCCGGATATCAAAATCGCCATTTTGTCCGTCGACCCGACGAAACAAAAAACGGGCGGGGCGCTGTTAGGCGACCGGATCCGGATGAATGCCATCCATTCGCCGCGCGTCTATATGCGGAGCCTTGCGACGCGCCATTCCCGCTCTGAGCTGTCGCCGGCGATCCGCGACGCCATTTCGGTCGTCAAAGCGGCTGGTTTTGATCTCGTCATTGTCGAAACGAGCGGGATCGGCCAGGGCGATGCCGCCATTACCGAAGTATGCGACGTTTCGATGTATGTGATGACAAGCGAATTCGGAGCGCCAACGCAGCTTGAGAAAATCGATATGATCGATTACGCCGATTTGATCGCCATTAACAAGTTTGAACGCAAAGGCTCGGAAGATGCAAAACGGCAAGTGCAGAAGCAGTATCAACGAAGCCATCAGCTGTTTGACCGCGATCTATCGGAAATGCCGGTATACGGCACGATCGCCAGCCAGTTTAACGACCCGGGCACGAATACGCTTTTTGTCGCACTTGTCGATACGATCAACCGGAAAACGGGAACGAACTGGAAGACGAATTTGAAAACCGTTGCCAACGTTGAAAAGCATAACGTCATCATCCCGAATGAGCGCCGCTACTATTTGCGCGAAATCGCGGAGACGGTCCGCTCGTACCACCGCCGCGCCGAGCAGCAAGTCGAGGTGGCCCGACGCCTCTTCCAAATCGAAGGGGCCATCGAAGCGGCGAAGGAACGGGACGAAGCTGAAGACGTGATCCGCGCGCTCGAAACGCTCAAAGCCGATTACGAAGCGAAGCTGACGCCCGAATCGAAGCGCATTTTGGCGACATGGGAAGAGACGAAAGCGAAATATGCGGCGAAGACACTCGTGACAAAAGTGCGGGACAAAGAAATTGTCACCGAACTGACGACGAAAACGTTGTCCGGTTTGGACATTCCGAAAGTCGTCTTGCCGAAATTCAAAGACTACGGGGAAATTTTGCGCTGGGTGTATAAAGAAAACGTCCCCGGCTCGTTCCCGTATACAGCCGGCGTCTTCCCGTTCAAGCGCCAAGGCGAAGACCCGAAACGGCAATTTGCGGGCGAAGGGACGCCGGAGCGCACAAACCGCCGCTTCCACTATTTGTGCAAAGAAGACAAAGCGAAACGGCTCAGCACGGCGTTTGACTCGGTGACGCTTTACGGCGAAGACCCGGACTACCGGCCGGACATTTTCGGCAAGGTCGGCGAAAGCGGCGTCAGCGTTTGTACGCTCGATGACATGAAAAAACTGTACAAAGGATTTGACTTGTGCGATCCGCTCACCTCGGTGTCGATGACGATCAACGGCCCGGCCCCGATTTTGCTGGCGATGTTTATGAACACGGCGATTGACCAGCAAGTCGAGAAAAAAGAGGCCGAGCTTGGCCGCCCGCTCACGCCGGAAGAGTACGAACAAGTGAAAGCGTATACGCTGCAAACGGTGCGCGGCACGGTGCAAGCCGATATTTTAAAAGAAGACCAAGGGCAAAATACGTGCATTTTCTCAACCGACTTTGCCTTGAAAATGATGGGCGACATCCAAGAGTATTTCATCAAGCACCGCGTCCGCAACTATTATTCGGTGTCGATTTCCGGCTACCATATCGCCGAAGCCGGCGCCAACCCGATTACGCAACTGGCGTTTACGCTTGCGAACGGCTTTACGTATGTCGAGTATTACTTGAGCCGCGGCATGCACATTGACGATTTTGCGCCGAACTTGTCGTTTTTCTTCAGCAACGGCCTCGATCCGGAATATTCGGTCATCGGCCGCGTTGCGCGCCGCATTTGGGCGGTCGTCATGCGCGAAAAATACGGCGCCAACGAACGAAGCCAAAAACTGAAATACCATATTCAAACGTCCGGCCGTTCGCTGCACGCGCAAGAGATTGACTTTAACGACATTCGCACGACGCTGCAGGCGCTGTTGGCGATTTACGACAACTGCAACTCGCTGCACACGAACGCCTATGACGAAGCGATCACCACACCGACCGAGGAGTCGGTCCGGCGGGCGATGGCGATCCAGCTCATTATTACAAAAGAGTTTGGCTTGGCGAAAAACGAAAATCCGCTTCAAGGGTCGTTCATTATCGAAGAGCTGACCGACCTAGTGGAAGAAGCGGTGCTGCAAGAGTTCGAACGGTTGAACGACCGCGGCGGCGTGCTCGGGGCGATGGAGACGCAATATCAGCGCGGCAAAATTCAAGACGAGTCGCTTTATTACGAAACGAAAAAACATAGCGGCGAGCTGCCGATCATCGGCGTCAATACGTTCTTAAACCCGAATCCGCCGTCAGAGGAGGAGCTGAACAACATCCAGCTCGCCCGGGCGACGTATGAAGAAAAAGAGACGCAAATCCGCAATTTGCGCGAATTCCAAGAGCGGAATAAAGACAAAGCCGGTCCAGCGCTCGAACGGCTGAAGCAAGTGGCGACAAGCGGCGGCAACATTTTCGAAGAATTGATGGAAACCGTGAAAGTCGCCAGCCTCGGGCAAATCACCCGCGCCTTGTACGAAGTCGGCGGGCAATACCGGCGGAATATGTAGAACGGCGCAAACGTTGCCAAGAGGAGAAAAGGAAGAGACGCCGGATCAAGAGGAACGAAGGCCGTCCCGCCTGCAGGGGCGGCTCTCTTTTGCTTTTTTCGCCAAATATGTAGCATAAACCCCGACAATTTGTTTATAATGAATGGTATGTATTCCACTTGCATTCATTTGTTTCATTATATAGAAGGGGAGTGCTGAACTTGAGCCTGCAGCAGCAATACTCGCCAGAGGAATTGCAGGAGATGTCGTTCGTCGAACTGGCGAACCTCATTTTGCTTGACAAGCGCGAGGCGCTGCCGTTCGACCAAATCGTCCGCGAAGCCGCGGCATTAACCGGCATGGCGGAAGACGACATCGCCGCGCGGCTTGCCCAATATTATACCGATTTAAACATCGACGGGCGGTTTATTTGCGTTGGGGAAAACGTCTGGGGGCTGCGTGCGTGGTATCCGTTTGACCAGACGGAAGACGAAACGGTGACGATCGTCAAGCCGAAGAAGAAGAAAAAAGCGCTTGATGATGAATACGATGATTACGAAGAGCTGCTTGACGAAGAGGATCTCGATTACGACGATCTTGATGACTACGATGAGGAAGAGCTCGAGCTTGACGACGAAGAGCTGCTCGAAGACGAGGAATTCGATCTGGACGAAGACGTTGCTTTTGACGATGAGAACATTCTCGACGACGAACCGTTTGATTTGGACGATGAACCGCTTGACGAAGAGCTGGATCTCGAGGAAGCGGAGGAAGACGAATAACCGCTTGACTTTGTTTGAGGAATTCGGTACAATGTGTGTTGGGCTCTTGAAAAATGGACGAATTCATCAGTCGCTCCCTTACATATGGTAAGCGGAGCGTTTTTTTATTTGCCCTTTCGCAAACACTGTTATTGTAACTTCGGCAAGGGGGAAGACAAAATGACGAAATACATTTTTGTGACGGGCGGTGTCGTTTCTTCGCTCGGGAAAGGGATCACAGCTGCGTCGCTCGGGCGGCTCTTGAAAAATCGCGGCCTGAACGTGACGATTCAAAAGTTCGACCCGTACATTAACGTCGACCCGGGAACGATGAGCCCGTATCAGCACGGCGAAGTGTTCGTCACCGATGACGGCGCGGAAACGGATTTGGACTTAGGCCATTATGAGCGGTTCATCGATATTAATTTGAACAAATACAGCAACGTCACGACCGGGAAAATCTACTCCGCCGTCATCCGCAAAGAGCGCCGCGGCGATTACCTAGGCGGCACGGTGCAAGTCATTCCGCACATTACCAACGAAATTAAAGAGCGCGTCTTCCGGGCCGGAAGAGAGACGAACGCCGATGTCGTCATTACGGAGATCGGCGGCACGGTCGGCGACATTGAATCGTTGCCGTTTTTGGAAGCGATCCGCCAAATCAAAAGCGACGTCGGCCGCGAAAATGTCATGTACATTCATTGCACGCTTGTGCCATACATCAAGGCAGCCGGGGAAATGAAAACGAAGCCGACGCAGCACAGCGTGAAAGAACTGCGCAGCCTCGGCATTCAGCCAAACGTCATCGTCGTGCGCACGGAAATGCCGATGCCGCAAGAGATGAAAGACAAAATCGCTCTCTTTTGCGACATCGACCCGAAGGCAGTCATTGAGTGCCGCGATGCGGACACGCTCTATGCGGTGCCGCTTATGCTTCAAGAACAAAAGCTCGATCAAATCGTCTGTGAACATTTGCGCCTCAACTGCCGTGAAGCAGATATGACGGAGTGGAAAGCGCTCGTCGAGAAAGTGCGAAACTTGTCGAAAACGACGAAAATCGCCCTCGTCGGCAAGTATGTTGAACTGCCGGACGCCTACATTTCGGTCGTCGAGGCCCTTCGCCATGCCGGCTATGCATTTGATACAGACATTGAGATCCAATGGGTGAATGCGGAGCACGTCACGCGCGACAATGTGGCGGAGTTGCTGAAAGACGCGGACGGCATTTTGGTTCCGGGCGGGTTTGGCGACCGCGGCGTGGAAGGGAAAATCGAGGCGATCCGCTACGCCCGCGAGCAGCGCGTGCCGTTTTTGGGCATTTGCTTAGGAATGCAGCTCGCCTCGATTGAATTTGCCCGCCATGTTGTCGGGTTGTCTGGCGCCCATTCGTCCGAGTTTGACCCGAATACGCCGCATCCGATCATCGACTTGCTTCCAGAGCAAAAGGATGTCGAAGATTTAGGCGGCACGCTTCGCCTCGGCCTGTATCCGTGCAAGCTGCAGGAAGGAACGCTCGCCTACGCTGCGTACGGCGATGAAGTCATTTACGAACGCCATCGCCATCGGTATGAATTCAACAATCAATACCGCCATCTATTAGAAGAGCATGGCTTCGTCTTCTCCGGCACGAGCCCGGATGGACGGCTTGTGGAAATCATCGAGCTGAAAGACCATCCGTGGTTTGTCGCCGCGCAGTTCCATCCTGAATTCACCTCGCGCCCGACGCGGCCGCAGCCGCTCTTCCGCGAGTTTGTCAAAGCGGCGCTGCAATCAAAAGAAGGATATGCCGCCCTAGGCAAGGGGACGGTATAGCCTCCGGCGGCGCAGCAAGAAAGAGGGTGTCCCAACGCAACGGGACACCCTCTCTTTTTAGGCATATTCTTGCAAAATGTCATCAAGCAACACGACAAGCCCATAGTAGATGAACGAAGCGGCGGTCACGGTCGGCATGGCGATGCGACGCCCGTCTTCCGTCGGCACGAGCGGGCGGGACAGTTTGCTGTCGATATGGACAGCGGCCAGCTCCGCCAAGCCCGGCTCGTCTTTGACGAGCGCTGAGACGGCAACCGTATCAACGCCGTGCCCCTGCAGCTGTTCCACGAGGCGGATCGCTTCGTTGTCGTTGGAAAAACGGGCGAATACGAGCGCCCGGTCCGTTTCGTTCCAATTGCCCACTTCCCTTGATTCGATGCGGGCCGCCTTTGGCAGCCGATCCGGACCGAGAAGCGCGGCGGTGACGACCGCATCGAGTTCACCGATGCCATACAGCCAAATGCGCCCATCACCGATGGCGGCCTGAGCGAGCAGACGCGCCCCGTCTTCGAGCGCCAGCTCTTCATTCGCGGCGATTTTTTGCAACAATCCGATCGTTTGCGTCGTTAAAATTTTCACGGTTCGGCCTCCCTTCGCCGCTATTATACAAAATCGGCAAACAACAAGAAAAGCAAGCAGGAAAAGGGTTTGCCAAATGCGAAACATTAATAGGGAGAAAACAGGGAATAGAGGTGCATAACTGTGGGAAACAAAATTTTGATTGTCGACGACCAGTATGGCATCCGCATTTTGCTCAACGAAGTGTTTCAGCGGGAGGGGTATGTAACGTATCAGGCCGCCAACGGCATGCAGGCGCTCGAAATCGCCCGCAAACATCACCCCGATCTTGTGCTTCTTGATATGAAAATTCCTGGCATGGACGGCATTGAAATTTTAAAACGGTTGAAAGAGATTGATCCGGATATTAAGGTGATCATCATGACCGCCTACGGGGAGCTCGATATGATTCAAGAAACGAAAGAGCTCGGGGCGCTGATGCATTTTGCCAAGCCGTTTGATATTGACGATTTGCGCGTTGCCGTCAAAAAATACATTACCGCCTAGACAGCGCCATCGACGAGCGGCTTTCCTTTGGCAAAGAAAGCGCATCGATGGACATTGATGACGCTGTCGTCTTTAGGAGAATAAAGGGTGGAAATGTTGCCGTTTTGCCGGCAAGTTGGTATGCTTATTAACGTAGATGCATTTTGCGCCTGTCGGCCTATGTTTCGCCATGGCGACAAAGACGACGATCAACTAAGGAGGATGTAACCATGCCGTTAGTATCGATGAAAGAGATGCTCAACGAGGCGCTGCGCGGCAAATATGCGGTCGGTCAATTTAACATTAACAACTTGGAATGGACGCAAGCGATTTTAGCGGCCGCCGAAGAAGAAAAATCGCCGGTCATTCTCGGCGTCTCCGAAGGGGCGGCCCGTTACATGGGCGGGTTTAAAACGGTCGTCAACATGGTAAAAGGCTTAATGGAAGACATGAACATCACCGTTCCGGTCGCCATCCATCTTGACCATGGTTCGAGCTTTGAAAAATGCAAAGCGGCGATCGATGCTGGGTTCACCTCGGTCATGATTGACGCCTCCCATCATCCGTTTGAGGAAAACGTCCGCATTACCTCACAAGTCGTAGAGTACGCCCATGCGCGCGGCGTCTCGGTTGAAGCCGAGCTCGGCATTGTCGGCGGGCAGGAAGATGACGTCATCGGCGAAGGCGTCATTTACGCCGATCCGAAAGAATGTGAAGAACTTGTCAAACGGACAGGCGTCGACTGTCTCGCCCCGGCGCTCGGTTCTGTGCACGGCCCGTACAAAGGGGAGCCGAAGCTCGGGTTTGCCGAAATGGAGAAAATCCGCGATTTGACCGGCATTCCGCTCGTTTTGCACGGCGGCACCGGCATTCCAACTGAACAAATTCAGCGCGCCATTTCCCTTGGCACATCGAAAATCAACGTCAATACGGAAAACCAAATCGCCTTTACCAAAGTGGTCCGTGAACTGCTTGCCAAAGACCCGAACGTCTACGATCCGCGCAAAATTATCGGTCCGGGCCGCGACGCGATCAAAGCGACGGTCATCGGCAAAATGCGCGAATTCGGCTCGTCCGGAAAAGCGGCGCAATAACGAGCAAACGGCAAGATCGGCCTGGCAGGCAGCTTTCGGTCGTCACCCGGGCTTGCCTGCCTGCGTCCAAATAATGACAAGGAGGGATACGTAGTGAAATTTTTCATTGATACCGCCAATTTGGAAGAAATTAAACACGCCCATGAACTCGGCATTTTGGCCGGCGTCACGACCAACCCAAGCCTCGTGGCGAAGGAGAACGTATCGTTCCATGATCGGTTGCGCGAAATTACATCGATCGTTTCTGGTTCGGTGAGCGCTGAAGTCATTTCGACCGACGCCGCTGGCATGATCGCGGAAGGCGAAGAGCTGGCGAAAATCGCCCCGAACATTACGATCAAAGTGCCGATGACGCCGGAAGGCTTAAAAGCAGTCAAGGCGTTCAGCGAAAAAGGGATTCAAACGAATGTGACGCTTGTGTTCACCGCCAACCAGGCGCTCTTGGCCGCACGCGCCGGCGCGACGTACGTCTCTCCGTTCCTCGGCCGCCTCGATGACATCGGCCATAACGGTTTAGAGCTCATTTCCACCATCGCTGAGATTTTCAACATTCATGGCATTGAAACGGAAATCATCGCCGCTTCGATCCGCCATCCGCACCATGTGACAGAAGCGGCGTTGCGCGGGGCGCATATTGCCACGGTTCCGTACAAGGTGCTTATGCAATTGTTCAACCATCCGCTGACCGATCAAGGAATTGAGAAGTTTCTTGCCGACTGGAATCGGCAACAATGAAAATAAGGCGTTTGCCTCTAAAGGCAAGCGGGCTCACCCCGCCCGGCCCGGGGTGGGGTGCTGAGCCCGCCCGGCCTTGTCTTCTCATCCGAAAGGTGAAGCCACTTCCGAGCAAAGAAGGGAGACGACGATGGATAAAATCAAAATCATCGGCGGGGATCGGCTGCAGGGAACAATCAAAGTGAGCGGTGCGAAAAACAGCGCGGTCGCCTTGATTCCGGCAGCGATTTTGGCCGAGTCGCCGGTGACGATCGAAGGATTGCCGGACATTTCCGATGTGCGCATTTTAGGAAGCTTGATCGAAGAAATCGGTGGTTCGTTTTCATTTGACGGCAAGGAGGCGGTCATCGACCCGACGAACATGGTTTCCATGCCGCTTCCGAACGGAAAGGTGAAAAAGCTGCGCGCTTCATACTATTTGATGGGCGCGATGCTCGGACGCTTCAAAAAAGCGGTCGTCGGCCTGCCGGGCGGCTGCCACCTCGGACCGCGCCCGATCGATCAGCACATTAAAGGGTTTGAAGCGCTCGGCGCCACCGTCACGAACGAGCAGGGCGCCATCTATTTGCGCGCTGAGGAGCTTCGCGGAGCCCGCATTTTTTTGGACGTCGTCAGCGTCGGCGCGACGATCAACATCATGCTGGCGGCGGTGCGCGCCAAAGGGCGGACGATTATCGAAAACGCGGCAAAAGAGCCGGAAATCATTGATGTGGCGACGCTGCTCTCCAACATGGGCGCGAAAATTAAAGGCGCAGGCACCGATGTCATCCGCATCGACGGCGTCGAAAAATTATCGGGCTGCCGCCACGCCATCATTCCGGACCGGATTGAAGCCGGCACGTACATGATTGCCGCTGCAGCGATGGGCAATGAAGTCGTCGTCGACAACGTCATCCCGCAGCACGTCGAATCGCTGACGGCCAAACTGCGCGAAATGGGCGTGCGCGTCGAGACGGGAGAAGACCAAATTCTCGTCTGCGGCTCTGATGTTTTGAAAGCGGTTGACGTCAAGACGCTCGTCTACCCCGGTTTCCCAACCGATTTGCAGCAGCCGTTTACCGCCTTATTGACAAAAGCGAACGGCACAAGCATCGTCACGGATACCATTTACAGCGCCCGCTTCAAACACGTCGATGAGCTGCGGCGCATGAACGCCAACGTAAAAGTGGAAGGCCGCTCGGCCATTGTCACCGGCCCGGTCCAATTGCAAGGGGCGAAAGTGAAGGCGAGCGATTTGCGCGCCGGGGCCGCGCTTGTGATTGCCGGACTGATGGCTGATGGGGTGACGGAAATTACCGGCGTCGAGCATATCGACCGCGGCTACAGCGGCTTAGTCGAGAAGCTGTCCGCACTCGGCGCCGCCATTTGGCGCGAAAAAATGACGGATGAAGAAATCGAGCAAGTGAAAAATGTTTGATAGTCCAACAGCAAAGGGGAAGGGGAGAACAGCGATGGAACGAAGCTTATCGATGGAACTCGTGCGCGTGACCGAGGCGGCGGCGCTCGCCGCCGCCCGCTGGATGGGTCGCGGGAAAAAAAATGAAGCTGATGAGGCCGCTACTTCAGCGATGCGCGATGTGTTTGACACCGTGCCGATGAAAGGGACGGTCGTCATCGGCGAAGGGGAGATGGACGAAGCGCCGATGCTGTATATCGGGGAGAAGCTCGGCAACGGCTACGGCCCGCGCGTTGACGTCGCCGTTGACCCGCTCGAAGGTACGAACATCGTCGCGTCCGGGGGCTGGAACGCCTTGGCGGTCGTCGCGGTCGCCGACCACGGCCATTTGCTTCATGCGCCCGATATGTACATGGAGAAAATCGCGGTCGGCCCGGAAGCGGTCGGCATGATTGATATTGAGGCGCCGATCATCGACAATTTAAAAGCGGTGGCGAAGGCGAAAAATAAGGATATTGAAGACGTCGTCGCCATCGTCCTCAACCGTCCGCGCCATGAGCGGCTCATCCAAGAACTGCGCGAAGCCGGTGCGCGCATTAAGCTGATTCATGACGGTGACGTCGCCGCCGCCATTAACACGGCGTTCGACCATACCGGCGTCGACATTTTGTTCGGCTCCGGCGGTGCGCCGGAAGGAGTGCTCGCGGCGGTTGCGTTAAAATGCCTCGGCGGCGAGCTGCAAGGAAAACTGCTGCCGCAAAACGAGGCCGAGCTCGAGCGCTGCAAGAAAATGGGCATTGACGTCAACAAAGTGCTGCGCATGGACGACCTGGTGAAAGGGGACGACGCCATTTTTGCCGCCACCGGCGTCACGGACGGCGAACTGTTGCGCGGCGTTCAGCTCAAGGGGGCGTACGGCCTCACCCACTCGGTCGTCATGCGCGCCAAATCCGGCACCGTCCGCTTTATCGAAGGGCGGCACAGCTTGAAGAAAAAACCGAATTTGGTCATTAAGTGAGACGTTCCGCCGACGGGCCGGAGCGCCTACACCGCTCATTGGAATCAAACGACGCCATCCCGCGGCTTTCCTTTCCATCCGTCTTGGCGGCGCCGGCATCGAGAGGCGCCGCTTTGCCCGGAACGAAAAAAAGATTGATTAAAAAGCGGAAAAAAGGGTAAAATAGTCGTGTTGCTTATGCAAAAATAAGCTCTGCCATTCTACTTCATTTCAGCCTTCACTATCTTCTTATACGAAATGAGATCCCTTCGCCTGTCGAACGATGCCCGAACAAACACGATGGGAGAATAGGAAACTTTGCAAAGTGTGGTGTCAAAATGGAATTAACGTTAGCGGCTTTAGAAAACATGAAGCTCAAAGAGCTGTATGAGCTCGCCAAGCAATACAAAATTTCTTATTACAGCAAGTTGACGAAAAAAGAGCTTATTTTTGCCATTTTGAAAGCGCGTGCCGAACAAGACGGCCTCTCGTTCATGGAAGGCGTTCTCGAAATCATTCCGTCGGAAGGATTCGGTTTTTTGCGTCCGGTCGGCTATTCCCCGAGCTCGGAAGACATTTACATTTCCGCTTCCCAAATCCGCCGTTTTGATCTGCGCAATGGGGACAAAGTATCCGGCAAGGTGCGGCCGCCGAAAGAGAACGAACGCTACTTCGGCTTGCTTCATGTCGAAGCGGTCAACGGCGAAGACCCCGAAATCGCCAAGGAACGCGTCCACTTTCCGGCGTTGACACCGCTTTATCCGAACCGGCAAATGAAGCTCGAAACGACCCCGGACAAGCTGTCGACCCGCATCATCGACTTGATCGCGCCGGTCGGCTTCGGCCAGCGCGGATTGATCGTCGCGCCGCCGAAAGCCGGGAAAACGATGCTGCTGAAAGAAATCGCCAACAGCATTACGACGAACCATCCAGATGTCGAGTTGATCGTCTTGCTCATTGACGAGCGGCCGGAAGAAGTGACCGACATTGAGCGGTCGGTGCAAGGAGAAGTCGTCAGCTCGACGTTTGACGAGGTGCCGGAAAACCATATCCGGGTGTCTGAACTCGTCTTGGAGCGGGCGATGCGGCTTGTTGAACATAAGCGCGATGTCGTCATTTTGATGGACAGCATCACGCGCCTCGCCCGCGCGTACAACCTGGTCATTCCGCCGAGCGGGCGCACGCTCTCGGGCGGGATCGATCCGGCGGCGTTTCATCGGCCGAAGCGCTTTTTCGGCGCGGCGCGCAACATTGAAGAAGGCGGCAGCTTGACGATTTTGGCGACCGCCCTCATCGACACCGGGTCACGCATGGATGACGTCATTTACGAAGAGTTCAAGGGGACGGGCAACATGGAGCTCCATCTCGACCGCTCGCTCGCCGAGCGCCGCATTTTCCCGGCCATCGACATTCGCCGCTCCGGGACGCGCAAAGAGGAGCTGCTCATCCCGAAAGAACATTTAGAAAAACTGTGGGCGATTCGCAAAACGATGGCCGACTCGCCGGATTTTATCGAGCGGTTTTTGAACAAACTGCGCCGCACAAAATCAAACGAAGAGTTTTTCGCGCTGCTTGAGCAAGAATGGAGAAACGGCGGCCCGCTTCGCCTATAACAAGCTGGCGGAATTTGTCGGGAATCGCCCGTTGCAAATGAGCGGAAAAGCTGTTATAATCTTAACATGTGTGTTTGGACCAACATCGATGTGTTCATACGATGAACCGTCTGCACCGGCCGGGCCGCTTCCGCGAAGCCCCGGTCGTTCCATGCGCGGCGCCCGGCCAAACCGGGAGAAGTCTTGGCTTGGCTGAGCCCGCACGAACGAATAACTCTGTTTCGATGAGATACAGGGCGGAAGGAGATGAAAACGATGAAACAAGGGATCCATCCAGCGTACAAAAAAGTAATCGTCCGCTGCGCATGCGGAAACGAGTTCGAAAGCGGTTCGGTCAAAGACGAACTGCGCGTTGAGATTTGCTCGGAATGCCATCCGTTCTTCACGGGCAAACAAAAATTCGTTTCGGCAGCGGGCCGCGTCGATAAATTCAATAAAAAATACGGCCTTAAGTAATCAAGGACGGACGAAAGCAGGCAAGCGCACCGCTTGCCTGCTTTTTCGTGAAACCAGATGGACGGCCCCTGTCGCCAGGGCGCCCCGGCCGTTTTGGCCTGGCCTGGCAGGGGCGCTCATCGTTTCGATGACAGTGTGGAGCGAAAGGAGAGGGCCCGATGTACGTGATGACGCAGTCCGGCTGGCTCGAAGTCATTTGCGGCAGCATGTTTTCCGGCAAATCGGAAGAGCTGATCCGCCGCATCCGCCGCGCTCAGTTTGCCAAACAGGAAGTGAAGGTGTTCAAACCAACGATCGACAACCGTTACCGCGAAGATGCCGTCGTGTCGCATAACGGCAATTCGGTGATCGCCATTCCGGTCGCGACGCCGGCGGAAATGTTTCGTTACATTTCCGCCGCCACCGATGTCGTCGCCATCGATGAAGTGCAATTTTTTTCTGATGACATTATCGACGTCGTCCAAACGCTCGCCGACCGCGGCTATCGCGTCATCGCCGCCGGGTTGGATCAAGATTTCCGCGGCGAACCGTTTGGGCCGGTGCCGGCGCTGATGGCGATCGCCGAGTCGGTGACGAAGCTGCAAGCGGTATGCACGGTGTGCGGCTCCCCGGCCAGCCGGACGCAGCGGCTCATTAACGGGGCGCCTGCCTCTTATGATGATCCGGTCATTTTGGTCGGCGCCAGCGAAGCGTACGAACCGCGCTGCCGCCATCACCATGAAGTGCCGGGCAAACCGAACAAATGGTACGGCCGCCCGCTTTCCGAACGGGCAGGCGAATGAAGGCGTACATATTCTTGCCTGTTGCGGACATCCTAACAGCAGGGAGGCGAAATGATGAAACGCATCTGGCTGTTAGGGGTTGTTTTGCTTCTTTCTGCCTGCTCGCTCAACCCGGATCACCCGTCCTACCGTCAGCAAAGCGAAGACAAAAACGGCACGCGGCTGATGACGGACGGACGGCCGAAAATCGATGCCGACCGCGACTTGTACAACAACTTTGACGATCCGGAAAAAACGCGGCAAAATCCGAACTTCATCAGTTTGACCGAAGGAAGCGAAAATCAGCGCGCCGATACGCGCAAAGCAATGCAGCTGATCGAGCGGCACACCGACTATCGCCCCGTTTCCGTTTGGTTTCACGGCGGCAATATGTATGTCACCGTCGATGTGCCGGATGAGTTGTCTGCTGCAGAGCGGCGGCGCGAGGCGAGCCGCATCGACAAATTGTTGACAAAAGCGATTCCGACGTACGAAATTGTTGTGCGCTTGAACTAAAAGCTCCCGCTTGCGAACAGCGGGGGTTTTTGTTTGGCCTTTTTTCATGATATAATTTGAAATTAGACTGTGTGGAAAAACAGAGGTGAGTGATGTGTTTGACCGGTTGGAAGCTGTCGAACAACGGTATGAGAAGCTGAATGAACTTTTAATGGATCCGGAAGTCATCAACGATCCGAAAAAACTGCGTGATTATTCGAAAGAGCAGGCTGATTTGGCGGAAACGGTGCAAACGTACCGTGAATACAAATCGGTTCGCGACCAACTCGCGGAAGCGAAGGCGATGCTTGAGGAAAAGCTCGATCCGGAGCTGCGGGAGATGGTGAAAGAGGAAATTGACGAGCTGGAAGAACGGGAAGAGGCGCTTGTTGAAAAGCTGAAAGTGCTGCTTTTGCCGAAAGACCCGAACGATGAGAAAAACGTCATTATGGAAATCCGCGCGGCCGCCGGCGGTGAAGAGGCAGCGCTGTTTGCCGGCGACTTGTACCGGATGTATACGCGTTATGCGGAATCGCAAGGGTGGAAGACGGAAGTGATCGAAGCGAGCCCGACCGGCCTCGGCGGCTATAAAGAAATCATTTTTATGGTCAACGGAAAAGGCGCATATTCGAAGCTCAAGTTTGAAAACGGCGCGCATCGCGTCCAGCGCGTCCCGGAAACGGAGTCAGGCGGGCGCATCCATACGTCGACGGCGACGGTCGCCTGCCTGCCGGAGATGGAAGAAATCGAAGTCGAAATCAATGAAAAAGACATTCGCGTCGACACGTTCGCCTCAAGCGGACCGGGTGGGCAAAGCGTCAACACGACAATGTCGGCCGTGCGCCTCACCCATATTCCGACCGGCATTGTTGTCACGTGCCAAGACGAAAAATCGCAAATCAAAAACAAAGAAAAAGCGATGAAAGTATTGCGCGCCCGCATTTATGACAAGTACCAGCAAGAAGCGCGCGCCGAATATGACCAAACGCGCAAGCAGGCAGTCGGCACCGGCGACCGTTCCGAGCGCATCCGGACGTACAACTTCCCGCAAAACCGCGTCACGGATCACCGCATCGGATTGACGATCCAAAAGCTCGATCAAGTGCTCGATGGCCACCTCGACGAAATTATCGAGGCGCTCATTTTGGACGATCAGGCGAAAAAATTGGAGCAAGCGAACGATGCGTCGTAACGTCCACGAAGTCCTCGCCTGGGCTTCTTCTTTTTTGCGCGCCCATGGAAAAGAAGAACGGGCGGCGGAGTGGCTGCTGTGCCATCATTTGGCCGTCGATCGGGCCGGGCTGTTCGCCCGTTGGCGGGAGCCGGTTGAGGAAGCGTTGTACGAACGGTTTGCGGCCGATGTGCGTCGCCATGCGATGGAGCATGTGCCGATTCAATATTTGATTGGCTATGAATGGTTTTATGGCCGGCCGTTTCTCGTCAACCGCCACGTGTTGATCCCACGTCCGGAAACGGAAGAGCTTGTGCTCGGGGTGCTCGAGCGCCTTCCCCGCCTGTTTGCCGGCCGCCGACGGATCGATGTCGTTGATGTCGGCACCGGCAGCGGGGCGATCGCCATCACGCTGGCGCTTGAAAACGAGCGGCTGTCCGTGACCGCCACCGACATTTCCAAAGAAGCGCTCGCTGTCGCCAAGGAAAACGCCGAACGGCTTGGCGCGCGCGTCGCATTTCGATGCGGCGATTTGCTGCAGCCGTTTATACAAGGCGGACAGACGGTTGATGTTGTCGTGTCCAACCCGCCGTACATCCCGGAGATGGATGCGGCGGTCCTTTCGCCTGTCGTAAAAGAGCATGAGCCGCATACGGCGCTGTTTGGCGGCCGCGATGGGCTTGACTTTTACCGCCGCTTTGCCCGCGAGCTCCCGCTTGTGCTCGGTGTCCCTTCGCTCGCGGCATTTGAAATCGGCGCCGGGCAGGGAAAAGCGGTGGCGGCGCTCTTGGCTGCAGCGTTTCCAGATGCTGAGATTGAGGTCGCCGTTGATTTGAACGGCAAAGAGCGGATGGTATATATGACAAGAAAAAAATTAGATTGATAGGTTTAAAATGAAGCGGCGCCGTCCACAATGGAAGATGAAAGGACGGTGCCGATCATGGTGATCAAGGGACATTCGATCGCGATTTGTTTATATATCACTCTATTAATCACAGGTGTGCTCGTTCACTTGTACGGCCAGCAGACGAACGCCGGGGCAAACGCCGTTGTCGCCATTCCCGATGAGGCGATTCGCCTGCGCATCTTGGCGAACAGTGACGCCGACAAAGACCAACAGCTAAAGCGAAAAGTGCGCGATGCGGTCAATGCGCAAATCAACGGCTGGGTGGCGGAGCTTACGTCGGTGGACGAAGCGAAGCGCGTCATCCGCTCGCACTTGCCGGAGATCGAGCAAACAGTCGCCCGCGTGCTTCGCCAAGAGCAAAGCAGCCAGTCGTACCATGTGCAGTTTGGCTCAGTTCAGTTTCCGACGAAAGTGTACGGCAATTATGTGTATCCAGCCGGCACGTATGATGCCCTTCTCATTACGCTCGGGGAAGGAAAAGGGGCAAACTGGTGGTGCGTCTTGTTTCCACCGCTTTGTTTTCTCGATTTTTCCAACGGCGATGCGGTCATGATGGCGGCGAACCGATCGCCTGCCGGAACGAATGAACCGGTGTCGGCTGAGAGCGTCCGGTCAATGGAAGCCGGGGCGACGCAAAACAGCGAGGCCGTCGAAGCGGAAGCTGAGGCGATGCGAAGCGGCGAGCAGGCCATCGAGCAGGACGAACCGAAAGAGGAGAGGGATGCGATGGCGGAAACCGAAGATCGCGCCGTTCCGTCCATCCATGCGGATGGCGAGAAGGACAAAGGGGACACGGATGATCAAGAATCGTCCTTCGTCGTCATGGCCGAGCCGGAACAGCCGGTGGAAGTCAAATTTTTCTTCAAAGAATGGCTCAGCCATCTCATTCCATAAGCATCTATCCACAAAGTTATCCACAAAAATAACAAGTTTATTCACAATTTGTGTATAACTGTGGAAAGAAATCGGGCGGCGATCTGACGCTTGTAAAAAAATCCGCCATTTTCAAGATGAATCACGGCGATGGAGAAGGTGAAACGAGTGAAAACACGTGTTTGGATTGTGGATAATATTGTTGATAAACAGCAAGTTTATCCACAAATACGAGAGGCGGCCGAATGGCTGCGGGCGGGGGAAGTAGTCGCGTTTCCGACCGAAACGGTGTACGGTTTAGGAGCGGATGCCGCCAATACGGCGGCAGTGGAGAAAATTTTTGAAGCCAAAGGGCGGCCAAGCGACAACCCGCTCATCGTCCACGTCGCCAGCCGTGCGCAAGCGGAGGTGGTCGCCACGCCGCTTCCGCCAGTGGCTGAGACGTTAATGGAGCGGTTTTGGCCGGGGCCGCTCACCCTCGTTTTGCCGAAACGAGCGGGGGCCGTGTCCGAGCGAGTGACGGCCGGGCTGCCGACGGTGGCGGTGCGCATGCCGGATCACCCGCTGGCTCTGGCGTTGATCGAGGCGAGCGGTCTGGCGCTTGCCGCTCCAAGCGCGAACCGCTCCGGCAGGCCGAGCCCGACGACAGCCGCGCACGTGCTCGCGGACTTAAACGGGCGAATCGCTGGGGTGATTGACGGCGGTCCGACGGGCATTGGCGTGGAATCGACCGTGCTCGACTGCAGCGGGGACGTGCCGGTGATTTTGCGTCCGGGCGGGGTGACAAAAGAAATGTTAAGCGAAGTGATTGGTCATGTCGCCGAGGCGGCCGGCGGCGGGGACGAACAGGCAGCGCCGAAAGCGCCCGGCATGAAATATACGCATTATGCCCCGAAAGCGCCGCTTTGGATTGTCGCCGGCCCACCGGCGTTTTTGCAGCAGCTCGTGGACGAAAGCCGGGCGGAAGGGAAAACGGTCGGCGTGTTGACGACCGAGGAGAACCGGGATCAGTATGCGGCCGATGTCGTGCTGCCGTGCGGAACGCGCCAGGCGCTTGAGACGGTCGCGAGCCGGCTGTACGACACGCTGCGCCGATTTGATGAAACGAACGTCGATCTCATTTACAGCGAGGCGTTTCCGGAAGAAGGCCTCGGCGCGGCGATTATGAACCGGCTGCGCAAAGCGGCCGGGGGGCGCGTGATCAGCGGCTAGATGATGGATGACGCGGCCGGCAGGCGAGAAAAAGCGGCGCCGTCGGGCTGAACCGGCAACAAAACGGAGACGGTTTGGGGGCGGTCTATCTTTCATCCGCGCGGCTCGCAACAAAATGGAGACGGTTTTCAAGGGCGGTGGCAACGGCCTTTGGAAATCGTCGTTTTTTTGTCCATCGCTGCTTTGCCGGGCTGCGGCCGTTCCGTGGGCGTGCAGGGCGGGACAACGCCGCCATTCGCCTTTGGGTTGGCAGGAAGCGGCTGGGCCACGCGCCGCTTCTAAAGAGCTCCGGACGCGCATATGCTAGCAGTAAGGCCAGTCCGGGAGGGAAGAGAAATGGGCGCGTTAATCGGCGAGATCATCGCCCTGTCGCTGATGGCGCTGGCGTTAGGGATGGATGCTTTTTCGGTCGCCCTAGGGATGGGGCTGCTGCGCCTTCGGCTCCGGCAAATTTTTTATATCGGGGTGACGATCGGGTTATTTCATATTGTAATGCCGCTAATCGGCATGTTGGTCGGCCGTTTGTTGTCGCGCGAGTTTGGAAGCATCGCGACATATGCGGGCGGGGTGCTGTTGCTATGGCTGGGCGCGCAGATGATTATGGCTTCGTTCCAGCGGGAGGACGGGTCGCAACTATTTCCGCACGGCGCCGGGCTGCTTTTTTTTGCGTTCAGCGTCAGCCTCGACAGCTTTTCCGTCGGGCTGAGCCTCGGCATTTTCGGAGCGCGGACGATGGTGACGATTTTGCTGTTTGGCCTGTTCAGCACGGTGCTGACATGGCTTGGGCTCTTTGTCGGCCGTCATTTTCAGCAATGGCTCGGCTCGTACAGCGAAGCGCTCGGCGGCAGCATTTTGCTGGCGTTCGGGCTCAAGTTGCTTTTTCTATAAACGGCGGCAGGCGGTTTTCCTTCAGCGAAAAAAGGCGGACTGCCTGCTTTTTTGCGCCTCTTCGCCAAAAAGTTGCGCTTGCTTTTTTCTGAACAATACCCTATTTACGCTTGTAAGGAAAAATCAGCACTTTTTGCCGATCCTTGCGCAGAAAACCGCATTGCTTGTCAAGTACGTGTTGCGTTGAAGAGCTTTTTTTGCTCTTTTCCCTATGGTATATTGATGGTAAGTCATTGATATGAAGAGGTGGTTGTATGCCATATCGCATTTTGTTCGTTTGCACGGGCAATACATGCCGGAGCCCGATGGCCGCTGCGCTGCTGGAGAATAAGCAGCTGCCAGGCGTCGAGGTGAAATCGGCCGGCGTGTTTGCGGCGGAAGGGAGCGAGGCGTCGGTTCACGCCAAGACGGTGTTGAAGGAAAAAGGAATCGAAGCGGCCCACCGCTCCTCGCAGCTGAAAAAAGAGCATATCGACTGGGCGACGCACGTGCTGGCGATGACATCCGGCCATAAAGACATGATCGTCGAGCGTTTCCCAGAAGCGAAGGACAAAACGTTTACGTTGAAGCAGTTCGTCTCGGGAACAGACGGCGACATCGCCGATCCGTTCGGCGGGCCGGTCGAGGCGTATCGGGCGGCGCGCGATGAGCTGGAGACGCTCATTGACCGCTTGGCGGAAAAGTTGCAAACAGAACAATGAGGTAAAGAAGTGAGGGGGAACACAAATGGGGGGGACAAGTCGTAAGTTCAGTTTGCGCCTGAAGCTCATCGTTTTTACGACAGCGTTGGCGCTGATCACGTATTCAACGAGCGCCTTTTTCTTGTACGTTTTGTATGATCAGTGGTTCGCCTCATGGAACAAAAGCGTGTTCACGATGATCGTGCTGCTCCTTGGCATCTTTTGGTCCGGAGTGCTTGCCTATTTGGCCGCTGGCTGGATTACAAGGCCGCTGCAACGGCTCGAGGAAGCGGCGGCAAAGGCGACAGAAGGGCATATCGATGAGGATGTTCCGCTGCCCTCTTCCCATGATGAAATCCGCTCGCTGGCTGTCGCGTTCAACCGGATGCTCGGCCATTTGCGCGCCGTCGTCGCCAATGTGGAAGAGAGCGCAGCGCGCACGACGGAAAAGACAGCGGAAATGAGGCAGGCGTCCGAAACAGCGTCAAGCCGTGCACGCGATATTGCAGCGACGATTGACGACATTTCCAAAGGGGCGGCGTCTTCGGCCGAGGCGATCCAAGAAGCGGCTGCGGCGGCCGAGGATGTGCTTGCTATCGCCGTGCAAGTCAAAGAAACAGCCGAGCGAGCGGAACAGTCGGTATATGGGATGGCCGAAACGTTGAAGGCAAGCCGCGATATCACCGATTCGCTCATTAGCGGCATCGATCAGCTGGCTGACGATCAAGAACGGTCGCGGGCGGCTGTCAAGCAGCTCGAAGCACACGCCAATCAAATCGGCAACATTACGTTGCTTGTCGCGGACATCGCCGAACAGACGAACTTGCTTGCGCTCAATGCTTCCATTGAGGCAGCCCGCGCCGGCGAGCACGGCCGGGGGTTTGCCGTTGTCGCCGAGGAAGTGCGCAAGCTGGCGGATGAGAGCGCCAAGGCGGTCAAGAAAATCGCGGAACTGGTCGGCAACATTCAAAATGAAGTCGCCCGTGTGGTGGCGCAAATGGACAAGCAGGTGGCTGCTGCCAACGCTGAGGCGGCGAAAGGGGAGCGCACGAATGAGGCCATTGCGGCCATGGCGGCCTCAGCTGATGAAGTGATCCGCGCCGTCCATGACATCGCTGAGCTGGCGAAGCGTCAAATGGGGCATATGGAGCGGGCCGCGGCGCAAACGCAAGAAGTGGCGGCGATTGCTGAGCAGACGTCCGCCGGCGCGCTCGAAGTGGCGGCGGCGACCGAGGAGCAGGCTGCATCGATCAACGATGTGCATAAACTGGCTGGCGAGTTGGTGGAACAGGCCGAACAATTGCAGGCGGCTGTCGCCCGGTTTCGCACCCGTTGATGCACAGGCAAATATGATTTATCGAAAGGAGGAAGGGCGATTCCTCCCTGGCTTTCGCTATCACGGCGAAGCCTAGGGTTCCTCGTCCGAACGTGATGAAAGTTGCGATTGCTTCTGACCATGGTGGAGTTCGCATTCGTGAGGAAATTAAAGCACTGTTGGATGAAATGGGAATCGAGTACACCGATTTCGGCTGCGATTGCGAAACATCGGTCGATTATCCGGATTACGCGCTCCCTGTCGCGGAAAAAGTGGCGCGCGGCGAATTTGACCGCGGCATTTTGATTTGCGGCACCGGCATCGGCATGACGATCGCCGCCAATAAGGTAAAAGGAGTGCGCTGCGCTCTTTGCCATGACGTCTACAGCGCCAAACTGACGCGCATGCATAACGACAGCAACATCCTCGCGATGGGCGAGCGCGTCATCGGGCCGGGATTGGCACGCGAAATTGCCAAAGCGTGGCTCGAAACGGAATTTGAAGGCGGCCGCCACGCGCGGCGGATCGGCAAAATCGCCGAGTATGAAAACGGACGCTAAGAAACGGTCGAGGCTTGGCTGTTTGGGCGGAATGAGCGGGCGTTTGCAGCGCGCCCGAAGAGAAGGAGGGGGAACATGGACGCACGATTGACCGAATGGCAGCAGCAATGGCAAACGATTTTGCGCGAATTTCGCCGGCAGGCGCCGCTTGGCAGCGGCCAGATCGTGGTGGTCGGCTGCAGCACGAGCGAAGTGCTCGGTGAACGAATCGGCACCGCCGGGTCGACGGATGTGGCAGCCATGTTGTTTGCTGAACTTGATGCATGGCGGCGCGAAACGGGGATCGAGCTCGCCTTTCAATGTTGCGAACATTTGAATCGGGCGCTCGTCGTCGAACGGGAAACGGCGCGTGTCCATGGCCTCGAGATCGTGTCCGTCATCCCAGTGCCGCAAGCGGGCGGAGCGATGGCCGCGTATGCCTACCGGCAGCTGGAAGATCCCGTTGTTGTCGAAGCGGTCCGCGCCGATGCCGGCATCGATATCGGGCATACGTTGATCGGCATGCATCTAAAACCGGTCGCCGTCCCAGTGCGTGTTTCGGTGAAACATGTCGGCCATGCGTACGTCACGCTGGCGAAGACGCGGCCAAAGCTGATCGGTGGCGCCCGCGCCGTCTATACGTTAGAAAACCCGAACAATTTCTGTTCTTTCTAACAATTTCATTCATTTTTCCTTTGAACTTGCCTAGCTGAAGCTGATAAAATAAAAACGAATATTCACTGATTTCGCATAAGGGGGAGCTATTGATGAACTACTTGCCACAACAAGATCCGCAAGTGTTTGCGGCCATTGAGCAAGAGCGGAAACGGCAGCATGCCAAGATTGAGCTCATCGCCTCGGAAAACTTTGTCAGCCGCGCGGTGATGGAAGCGCAAGGATCGGTGCTGACGAACAAATACGCGGAAGGCTATCCGGGCCGCCGCTATTATGGCGGCTGCGAGTACGTCGACATCGTCGAAGAGTTGGCGCGCGAGCGGGCGAAGCAATTGTTCGGGGCGGAGCATGCGAACGTCCAGCCGCATTCGGGGGCGCAGGCGAACATGGCCGTCTATTTCACCGTCCTGAAACCCGGCGACACGGTGCTTGGCATGAATTTGTCGCACGGCGGCCATTTGACGCACGGCAGTCCAGTCAACTTCAGCGGTGTGCAATACAACTTTGTCGCATACGGCGTCGACCCGGAAACCCATGTCATCGATTATGACGACGTGCGCGAGAAAGCGCGCCTTCATCGGCCGAAGCTGATCGTCGCCGGCGCGAGCGCCTATCCGCGCATTATCGATTTCGCCAAATTCCGGGAAATCGCCGATGAAGTCGGCGCCTATTTAATGGTCGACATGGCCCATATTGCCGGTCTTGTTGCGGCAGGTCTCCATCCGAACCCGGTGCCGTACGCCCATTTCGTCACGACGACGACGCATAAAACGTTGCGCGGCCCGCGCGGCGGGATGATTTTATGCCAAGAACAGTTTGCGAAACAAATCGATAAATCGATCTTCCCTGGCATTCAAGGCGGGCCGCTGATGCATGTCATTGCCGCCAAGGCGGTGGCGTTCGGCGAAGCGTTGCAGGACGACTTTAAAGCGTACGCGAAGCGCGTTGTCGATAACGCCAAACGGCTTGCCTCCGCCCTGCAAAACGAAGGGTTCACCCTCGTATCCGGCGGCACGGACAACCATTTATTGCTTGTCGATTTGCGCCCGCAGCAGCTGACCGGAAAAACGGCGGAAAAAGTGTTGGATGAAGTTGGCATTACAGTGAATAAAAACACCATTCCGTACGATCCGGAAAGCCCGTTTGTCACGAGCGGCATCCGCATCGGCACGGCTGCGGTGACGACGCGCGGCTTCGGCCTCGAAGAAATGGACGAAATCGCCGCCATTATTGGTCTTGTGCTGAAAAACACGGACAATGAACAGGCGCTTGAAGAAGCGCGCCGACGCGTCGCGGCTTTAACGGAAAAATTCCCGCTCTACCAAGACTAAAAATGGGGCAAATGAAAGCATACCGCCGCATCAGCCTGGCGGTATGCTTTTTTCATTCGTTCGCCAGTTGAACAGGCGCTCGTTTTCCAGTAGAATGTATAGAAGTGTACCGCATACATACGGAAGAGGAGATGACTTATGGGAAAAGTGTATGTGTTTGACCATCCGCTCATCCAGCATAAATTGACGTATATTCGCGACAAGCACACCGGCACGAAAGAGTTTCGCGAGCTGGTTGATGAAGTGGCGACGTTGATGGCGTTTGAAATTACGCGCGATCTGCCGCTTGAGGAAGTCGAGATCGAAACCCCCGTCAGCAAAGCGAAAGCGAAAGTGATTGCCGGCAAAAAGCTCGGCGTCATCCCGATTTTGCGCGCCGGCATCGGCATGGTCGACGGCATCTTGAAGCTCATCCCGGCGGCGAAAGTCGGCCATATCGGCTTGTATCGCGATCCGGAAACGTTAAAGCCGGTCGAATACTACGTCAAACTGCCGAGCGATGTCGAGGAGCGCGACTTCATCATCGTCGACCCGATGCTCGCGACCGGCGGCTCGGCGGTGGCGGCGATCGAAGCGCTGAAAAAGCGAGGGGCAAAAAGCATTAAGTTCATGTGCCTCATCGCCGCGCCGGAAGGGGTTAAAGCGGTGGAAACCGCGCACCCGGATGTGGACATTTACATCGCTGCCCTTGATGAGCGGCTGAACGACCACGGCTATATCGTCCCCGGCCTTGGCGACGCCGGCGACCGGTTGTTTGGCACGAAATAACCCGAAGCAGGCCGTTGCCTGTACGGTCGAAAGAGGGGGCCGCGTCCAAACGGGGCCCCTCTTTCGACATCGAAACAGGGACGCGTCCAGAGTGAGTCGGTTGCTGTAGGCAGGGAAGTGTCCAAAGACAAAAATATATCATTATACACCATTTTTGTGAAAAGAAAATGAGAAATTGTCACAAATTATTAATATTTGCTCTGTGTGAATGATGTTTTATGTGGGAACACATTGACATTGACCAAGCGGTATTGTATGCTTACAAGGGGTAGATTGATAAGGTTTTCACTGTCGGAAATGATCTCTGGTCTAAACGGGCGAGGTATGGTAACCATTATGAAAAAAAATAACCGTCATCCTTTTCGGGCCATCGGCTTGATGTCAGCGATCACATCACAGCTAGTCGGCTGTACATTAGTTGGTTTATTTGGCGGCAGATGGGTTGACCGACAATTGGACAGTGAACCGCTTTTCCTTGTTATTGGTTTGTTGCTCGGCTTAGCAGCGGGAGTGTTCGCCACGCTGAAAACAATTCGGCGTTTTTTTGGGGAATAAGAAGCAATGATTGATAGGATCATAAAACGAATACAAAAGCAATCGTCGGTGCTAATGGTGGGTTATGCGGTAGGATGGATATTGACCAGTTATGAAGCGTGGTTTTTTAGTTTGCTCATTGGAACAGCAACAGGGCTGTACAGCATTCGCTTGCTGGCCCGGCGTGTCATAAAAGCAGGAGAAGCGATGGCCGAGGGACGGCGCCCTCCTTCGCTTGGGACCATGATTCGATTTGCGCTGGCTGCCGCCGTTGCGCTGTTTGTGTCCCGGTATCCCCAACATTTGTCCGTTATGCCGGTCGTCATCGGCTTGGCCACCCCATATATCCTATTGGTAGCAAATCATTTTTTACATAATGACTAATCAGCTGTGTAGAAAGCGAGGTGAGTATTGGTGGATCATAAGGCGCCGCTTTACGAACTGTTTGGCCTTACATTTAACTTGGCCAACGTATTAATGGTGACCATCACCTGTGTCATCGTGCTGGTTATCGCCATTGCGGCGACGCGCAACCTTTCCATGAAACCAACAGGCTTGCAAAACTTTTTGGAGTGGGTTGTCGATTTTGTGAAAGGAATTATCAAAAGCAACATGGACTGGGAGACAGGGGGACGCTTCCATTTACTTGGCTTAACGTTGATCATGTATGTATTTGTCGCTAATATGTTAGGTCTTCCATTTTCTGTCGTTGTCCATGATGAACTATGGTGGAAATCACCGACGGCTGACCCGGCCATTACATTGGCGCTGGCCATGATGGTTGTAGCCCTTTCCCACTATTATGGCATTAAGTTGCGCGGCGTTTCCGAGTATTTAAAAGGTTTTACGAGCCCAATGTGGTTTATGTTTCCTCTTAAAATCATTGAAGAGTTTGCCAACACATTGACGCTCGGTCTTCGTCTTTATGGAAACATTTTTGCCGGCGAAATTTTGCTTGCATTGCTTGTCGGCGGCTTGGCTACAGGTGTTGGCGGAACGATCGCCGCGATCATTCCGACGATGGTATGGCAGGCGTTCAGTATTTTCGTCGGGGCTATTCAAGCGTTTATTTTTACAATGTTGACAATGGTTTATATGGCGCATAAAGTCAGCCATGACCATTAATGATAATATTTTTTTTAAATATCAACTTTTGATCAATAAGGAGGATTTCACAGATGGGTGTATTAGCTGCAGCAATCGCTATTGGTCTTGCCGCGCTCGGCGCGGGTATCGGCAACGGTTTAATCGTTTCTCGTACAGTTGAAGGAATTGCACGCCAGCCGGAAGCTCGCGGCATGTTGCAAACGACAATGTTTATCGGGGTTGCGCTTGTTGAGGCGATTCCGATCATCGCGGTGGTTATCGCGTTTATGGTGCAAGGACAATAACGGATGAGGAGCGCTTGTTAACGGAATGTTAACAAGCGCCTTCCACAACATGGAAGATTAAAAAATAAATGGCGAAGATTAGTTGGAAACCTTCGCCATTGCTTTATGTATATGTATCAGTTTTTGTATATTCACCTAATGCATAGCTGCGCGAAAGGAATGTCCGGTCAGGAGATAAGGCCGAAAGGAGTGAACGAAACATGTTGGCACCAGGACAAACATGGGCGCTCGGCGCAACTGCTGGGGCGGTCAATAGCGGGGACATCATTTTTCAGCTTGTCGCTTTCATTTTGCTGATGATTTTGCTCCGCAAGTTTGCATGGGGACCGCTTATGGGCGTCATGAAACAGCGCGAGGAGCATATCGCGAACGAAATCGACCAAGCGGAAAAACGCCGCCAAGAAGCGGAAAAACTGCTTGAAGAGCAGCGTGAACTGATGAAGCAATCGCGTCAAGAAGCGCAAGCGCTCATCGAAAATGCGCGCAAGCTTGCCGAAGAGCAGAAAGAACAAATCGTCGCCTCGGCCCGTGCGGAAGCGGAACGGGTAAAAGAAACGGCGAAACAAGAAATCGAGCGCGAAAAAGAACAGGCAATGGCCGCGCTCCGCGAACAAGTGGCGTCGTTGTCTGTCTTGATCGCCTCAAAAGTGATTGAAAAAGAGCTGACCGAGCAAGATCAACGCAAGCTGATCGAAGCGTACATCAAAGACGTTCAAGAGGCAGGAGGAGCGCGATGAACCAAGAAGTGATCGCCAAACGGTATGCATCCGCTTTGTTCCAAATCGCGCTCGAACAACAGCAGCTTGACCGGATCGAGGAAGACGTCCGCGCCGTACGCCAAGCGTTGGCGGAAAACGGCGAGTTTTTATCGCTTCTTTCCAACCCGAATCTTTCTTTAGAAAAGAAAAAAGCGCTTGTTCGTGAAGTGTTCGCCGGCGTTTCTGCTCCGGTGCAAAACACGCTTTTGCTTCTTCTTGAGCGCCATCGCTTCGGCCTTGTGCCTGAACTGGCCGACCAGTTTATCGCCCTTGCCAACGATGCGCGCGGCATCGCTGAAGCGATCGCCTATTCGGCGCGCCCGTTGACGGACGAAGAACTGCAGGCGCTTTCTGACGTGTTTGCCAAAAAGGTTGGCAAAGCAACGCTCCACATTGAAAATATCGTCGACCCGGAACTGATTGGCGGCGTGAAGCTGCGCATCGGCAACCGCATTTATGACGGCAGCGTCAGCGGGCAGCTTGAACGGATTCAGCGGCAGCTCATTGGTTAACATTTGGAGACAGGGGTGAAAGGCATGAGCATTAGAGCGGAAGAAATCAGCGCGCTCATTAAGCAGCAGATTGAAAACTACGAATCGCAAATCCAAGTGAGCGATGTCGGCACCGTCATCCAAATCGGCGACGGGATCGCGCGCGCTCATGGGCTTGATAACGTCATGTCCGGCGAGCTTGTTGAATTTGCCAACGGCGTGATGGGCATGGCGCTCAACTTGGAAGAAAACAACGTCGGGATTGTTATTTTAGGGCCGTATACCGGCATCAAAGAAGGAGACGAAGTGCGCCGCACAGGCCGGATCATGGAAGTGCCGGTCGGGGAGGCGCTCATCGGCCGCGTTGTCAACCCGCTCGGCCAGCCTGTCGATGGCTTAGGCCCGGTGGAAACGACCGAAACGCGCCCGATCGAGAGCCCGGCGCCGGGCGTTATGGACCGGAGATCGGTGCATGAGCCGCTGCAAACCGGGATTAAAGCGATCGACGCGCTCGTGCCGATCGGCCGCGGCCAGCGCGAGCTCATCATCGGCGACCGGCAAACGGGGAAAACGTCCGTCGCCATTGACACGATCATCAACCAAAAAGACCAAAACATGATTTGTATTTATGTCGCCATCGGGCAAAAAGAATCGACGGTCCGCACCGTTGTCGAAACGCTCCGCAAACACGGCGCGCTCGACTATACGATCGTCGTCACCGCTTCGGCGTCGCAGCCGGCTCCGCTTTTGTTCTTGGCGCCGTATGCCGGTGTGGCGATGGGCGAGTATTTCATGTATAAAGGCCAACACGTGTTAGTGGTCTATGACGATTTATCGAAACAAGCCGCGGCATACCGTGAATTGTCGCTCTTGCTTCGCCGTCCGCCGGGCCGTGAAGCGTATCCGGGGGATATTTTCTACTTGCACTCCCGCCTGCTTGAGCGCGCAGCGAAATTGAGCGATGCCAAAGGCGGCGGTTCCTTGACCGCGCTTCCGTTCGTCGAAACGCAAGCGGGCGATATTTCCGCGTACATTCCGACGAACGTCATCTCGATTACGGACGGGCAAATTTTCTTGCAATCGGACTTGTTCTTCTCCGGCGTCCGCCCAGCGATCAACGCAGGGTTGTCCGTTTCGCGCGTCGGTGGGGCAGCGCAAATCAAAGCGATGAAAAAAGTAGCCGGGACGCTCCGTTTGGACTTGGCCGCTTACCGTGAGCTGGAGGCGTTCGCCCAATTCGGCTCCGACCTCGACAAGGCGACGCAAGCGAAGCTCGCCCGCGGGGCGCGCACGGTCGAAGTGCTGAAGCAAGATTTGCATCAGCCGATTCCGGTCGAAAAACAAGTGTTGATCATCTATGCATTGACGCGCGGCTTTTTGGACGACATTCCGGTTGAAGATGTGCGCCGTTTCGAGAAAGAGTTTTACTTGTGGCTCGACCAAAACGGCCAACACTTGCTTGAGCACATCCGCACGACGAAAGATCTTCCGAACGAAGACGATCTCAATCAAGCGATCGAAGCGTTCAAGAAAACGTTTGTCGTTTCACAATAAGGCCGGCGGGGGCATATCGCCCCCTCACGCCTGTTAGAACCCGTGCAGCAAAAAGGTGGTGAAACCTTTGGCATCGTTACGCGATATTAAAACGCGCATCAATGCGACGAAGAAGACAAGCCAAATTACAAAAGCGATGGAAATGGTCTCGACGTCGAAGCTGAACCGCGCGGAGCAAAACGCGAAATCGTTCGTTCCGTACATGGAGAAAATTCAAGAAGTCGTGGCTAATGTGGCGCTTGGCGCCGGGGGGGCTTCGCATCCGATGCTCGTTTCGCGCCCGGTGAAAAAGACCGGGTATCTCGTGATCACGTCGGATCGCGGTCTGGCTGGCGCGTACAACAGCAACGTGCTGCGCCTCGTGTACCAAACGATCCAAAAGCGCCATGCTTCTCCGGATGAATATGCGATCATCGTCATCGGCCGCATCGGGTTGAGCTTTTTCCGCAAGCGGAACATGCCGGTCATTCTCGACATCACCCGCTTGCCGGACCAGCCGTCGTTTGCCGATATTAAAGAAATCGCCCGCAAAACGGTTGGGTTATTCGCCGACGGTACGTTTGACGAGCTGTATATGTATTACAACCATTACGTGAGCGCGATCCAGCAAGAGGTGACGGAACGGAAGCTTCTGCCGCTCACTGACTTGGCGGAGAATAAGCAGCGCACGGTGTACGAATTTGAACCGTCGCAAGAAGAAATTTTGGACGTCTTATTGCCGCAGTATGCGGAAAGCCTCATTTACGGCGCATTGCTCGATGCAAAAGCAAGCGAACACGCCGCCCGCATGACGGCGATGAAGAACGCAACGGACAATGCGAACGAGCTCATTCGCACATTGACGCTTTCCTACAACCGCGCTCGCCAAGCGGCGATTACGCAAGAAATTACGGAAATTGTCGCCGGAGCAAACGCCTTGCAATAGCGGACTAGCAAGTTAGGAGGGAAAACGATGACAAGAGGACGCGTTATCCAAGTCATGGGTCCGGTTGTAGACGTCAAGTTTGAGAACGGCCACTTGCCGGCGATCTACAACGCCCTGAAAATTCAACATAAAGCGCGCAACGAAAACGAAGTCGACATCGACTTGACATTGGAAGTCGCCTTGCACCTTGGCGATGATACAGTACGGACGATCGCAATGGCGTCCACAGACGGCCTCATCCGCGGCATGGAAGTCATCGATACCGGTGCACCGATTTCGGTGCCGGTCGGCGAAGTGACGCTCGGCCGCGTATTTAACGTCTTGGGCGAACCGATCGACCTCGAAGGCGACATTCCGGCTGACGCCCGCCGCGACCCGATTCACCGTCCGGCGCCAAAATTCGAGGAATTGGCGACCGAAGTCGAAATTTTGGAAACCGGGATTAAAGTCGTTGACTTGCTCGCCCCGTACATTAAAGGCGGAAAAATCGGTTTGTTCGGCGGCGCCGGCGTAGGGAAAACGGTCTTGATTCAAGAGCTGATCCACAACATCGCCCAAGAGCACGGTGGGATTTCCGTCTTTGCTGGCGTCGGCGAACGGACGCGTGAAGGAAACGACTTGTACCATGAAATGAAAGACTCCGGCGTTATCAGCAAAACGGCCATGGTGTTCGGACAAATGAACGAGCCGCCGGGGGCGCGGATGCGCGTCGCCTTGACCGGCTTGACGATGGCCGAATACTTCCGTGATGAACAAGGCCAAGACGTGTTGCTCTTTATCGATAACATCTTCCGTTTCACGCAGGCCGGTTCGGAAGTGTCGGCGCTGTTAGGCCGCATGCCGTCGGCCGTTGGTTACCAACCGACATTGGCGACGGAGATGGGTCAATTGCAAGAGCGGATCACGTCGACGGCGAAAGGATCGATCACCTCGATTCAAGCGATTTACGTCCCGGCCGACGACTATACGGACCCGGCTCCGGCCACGACGTTCTCGCACTTGGATGCGACGACGAACCTGGAGCGGAAGCTCGCGGAGATGGGGATTTATCCGGCCGTTGACCCGCTCGCTTCGACCTCGCGTGCGTTGGCGCCGGAAATCGTCGGCGAGGAGCACTACCAAGTCGCCCGCAAAGTGCAACAAACGCTGCAACGTTATAAAGAATTGCAAGACATCATCGCCATCTTGGGGATGGATGAACTGTCGGATGAAGACAAACTCGTCGTCCACCGCGCCCGCCGCATCCAGTTCTTCTTGTCGCAAAACTTCCACGTGGCGGAGCAATTCACGGGCCAACCGGGTTCGTATGTGCCGGTGAAAGAAACAGTGCGCGGCTTTAAAGAAATTTTGGAAGGCAAATACGACCATCTTCCGGAAGATGCGTTCCGCTTAGTCGGCCGCATTGAAGAAGTGGTAGAAAAAGCGAAAGCGATGGGTGTCGAAGTGTGACCCGGGATAGGGGGATTGGACAATGAAAACGATCCACGTGAGCGTCGTCACTCCTGATGGCCCGGTGTACGAAGGCGATGTTGAGATGGTGAGCGTCAAGGCGAAAAGCGGCGAACTCGGCATTTTGCCGGGGCATATCCCGCTTGTCGCCCCGCTCGAGATCAGCGCCGCCCGTTTGAAAAAAGACGGCAAAACCGACTACGTGGCGGTCAGCGGCGGCTTTATCGAAGTCCGACCGGACAACGTGACGATTTTGGCTCAGGCCGCCGAACGGGCGGAAGACATCGATGTCCTCCGCGCCAAAGCGGCGAAAGAGCGGGCGGAGCGCCGCCTGCAAAGCCAGCAGGATGACATCGACTTCAAGCGGGCCGAACTGGCGTTAAAACGCGCCATGAACCGTTTGAGTGTTGCGGAAATGAAGTAAAAAGCAGGGGAGTTTTTCCCCTGCTTTTTTTGATGAAAACGGAAGAATCGTCCGTCAAGGAGAGAGGCAAACGCTCTCTCTTTTTTCGTTCCTCGCATTCCGTCGTTTCAACAAAGATGAAGCGCTTACATGAATGGATACAGTGTTGACAGTGTTAACTTGAAGTTTTGCTGACACGGCTGGATATAAATGTTATAATGAAATCGAATGAATTATTGAAAAATTTCATCATTAACAACATACGTATGTAGTAAACCGGAAGGGGGGCGAGCGTGTTGAGCAACGTCTATGCGAACAGTTATTTGATTATTTTCGTCTTCCTTTGCCTCGGGGTGTTGCTGCCGATCGGGGCGCTTGCGGTTGGACGCTTGTTGCGGCCGCATGTGCCGGACGAGGCGAAGGCAACGACCTATGAAAGCGGTAACATACCCTTTCACGACTCGCGCATCCAGTTTCAAGTCCGCTATTATTTATTTGCCTTGCTATTTGTGATTTTTGACGTCGAGACGGTGTTTTTATATCCTTGGGCGGTTGTTTACGACCAGCTCGGCCTGTTTGCCTTGATTGAAATGGTGATCTTCATCTTCTTGCTTGCCATTGGTTTGATCTACGCTTGGAAAAAGAAGGTGTTACGATGGATGTAAAATGGGATGGCTTCTCGCAAGCGGAAATGGAAGAAGTGAAGCGCAACGTTTTTTTGACGACGCTCGAGCAGTTAAAAGGGTGGGCGCGCAGCAATTCGCTCTGGCCGCTGACGTTCGGCCTTGCCTGTTGCGCGATTGAGATGATGGCGGTCGGCGGCGCCCATTACGATCTCGACCGGTTTGGCTCGTTTTTCCGCGCCTCGCCGCGGCAATCAGACGTCATGATCGTCTCGGGAACGGTGACGAAAAAAATGGCGCCGCTCTTGCGCCGGTTGTACGAGCAAATGCCGGAGCCGAAATGGGTGATCGCCATGGGTTCGTGTGCAACAGCCGGCGGGCCGTATGTGAAATCATACAGCGTCGTCAAAGGGGTTGACCAAATCGTCCCAGTTGACGTGTACATACCTGGCTGTCCGCCAAACCCTGCGGCGCTCATTTACGGCATTCATAAATTAAAAGAAAAAATTCGCCTTGAAGCCAAAACAGGGAAGAAGGTGTTGTAACCGATGGATGAGGAAAAAGATTTGGCCCAGCGAAAAAGAGAAGCGGCGGAACGGGCGAAGCAGTTGGCGCGCGAACGGCTCGCCGCCAGGCAAGCAGCTGAACAAGCCAAGTCATCCGACAGCGTCCCTGACGACGGTGTGAAAGCGCCTTCGGATTTGTCCACCCAACCGGCAAACAAAGAGACGGATGCAGCGCAGCCGGCATCAGCTGAAGATCTCGCAGCAGCGAAAAAACGAGCAGCGGAAGAAGCGCGGGCGAAAGCGGCCGAACTGCGTCGTCAGCGCGAGGCGGCGGCGGGAGCGGGGGCCGGGGACGACCTTGAGGCGGCGAAGAAGAAAGCGGCGGAAGAAGCACGGGCGAAAGCGGCCGAACTGCGTCGTCAGCGCGAGGCGGCGTCGGGAGCGGGGGCCGGGGACGACCTTGAGGCGGCGAAGAAGAAAGCGGCGGAAGAAGCGCGGGCGAAGGCGGCCGAACTGCGTCGTCAGCGCGAGGCGGCGGCGTCGGGAGCGGGGGCCGGGGACGACCTTGAGGCGGCGAAGAAGAAAGCGGCGGAAGAAGCGCGGGCGAAGGCGGCCGAACTGCGTCGTCAGCGCGAGGCGGCGGAAAGCGGTGCGGAGGATGATCTTGAGTTGGCGAAGAAAAAGGCAGCTGCGGCCGCGAAGGCGAGAGCTGCTGCATTAGCCAAACAAAAAGCCGCTGAAGCGTCGGGCGACGATGACGAGCTAGCCAAGCAAAAAGCGGCCGCCGCGGCGAAAGCGAAAGCTGCGGCCGCGGTAAAAGCGCGGGCGGCAGCCTTGGCGAAGCAACAAGGCGGCGCTGGCGATGAGGGGGCGAAACAAAAAGCGGCCGCGGCTGCCCGGGCGAAGGCCGCAGCCGCTGGGGAGGATGGCGGGGCGGCGAAGCCATCTGCTTCATCGCCGAACGATCCGCTGCTGCAAAAATATGTCCGGATCATTGAGGAACATCTCGGGCCGGATGTGCTCGAAGACGCGTATATCAACCGGCTGGCGAAAGACGTGCCGACGCTTGTTGTTCCCAAAGAGGCGTACTACAAAGTAGCCGAGTTTTTAAAATACAATGAACAGCTCCGGTTTGACTACTTGTCCGAGCTGCACGGAACCGATTTTCAGACGCACATGGAAGTGTACGTCCATTTGTATTCCTATCCGAACCGACAGCCGGTGGCGTTGAAAGTCAAAATCGAGCGCGACAACCCGGAAGTCGATTCGCTCGTCCCGCTTTGGCCGGGGGCGAACTGGCCGGAGTGCGAGGCGTACGATTTGCTTGGCATCCGTTTCCGCGGACACCCGAACTTGATTCGAATCTTCCTCGGCGAACAATGGGTCGGACATCCGCTGCGCAAAGATTATGAGCCGTATGATGCGGAGGTGTAGATGATGCTGCGCACAGAAGAAATGATTTTAAACGTCGGCCCTCAGCATCCGAGCACGCACGGGGTGTTCCGCCTCATTTTAAAAATTGACGGCGAGATCATTCAAGAGGCGACGCCGGTCATCGGCTACTTGCATCGAGGGACGGAAAAAATCGCCGAAGGGCTGCAATACACGCAAATCATCCCGTACACCGACCGGATGGACTACTTGTCGGCGATGACGAACAACTATGTGCTTTGCCATGCGGTCGAAACGATGATGGGCATTGAAGTGCCGGAGCGGGCCGAGTATTTGCGCGTTCTTGCGATGGAGCTCGGGCGGATCGCCAGCCACCTCGTTTGGTGGGGGACGTATTTGCTCGATCTTGGTGCGACAAGCCCGTTTTTGTATGCATTCCGCGAACGCGAAATGATTATTAATCTATTAAATGAGCTGTCCGGGGCGCGGCTGACCTTCAACTACATGCGCATCGGCGGCGTTAAATGGGACGCGCCGGACGGCTGGATCGACAAAGTGAAGCAGTTTGTCCCGTACATGCGGGAGAAATTGGCCGGCTACCACGACCTCGTCACCGGCAATGAAATTTTCCGCGAGCGCGTAACAGGCGTCGGGCGGTATACGAAAGAAGAGGCGATCAGCTATTCGCTCAGCGGCGTCAACTTGCGGTCGACCGGCGTCAAATGGGATTTGCGCAAAGATGAACCGTATTCAATCTATGACCGCTTTGAGTTTGATGTGCCGGTGCGCGAGGGCGGCGACTGCCTTGCCCGCTATGAATGCCGGATGGCGGAAATTGAGCAGTCGCTTCGCATCATCGAGCAGGCGTGCGAGCAATTTCCGCCTGAGGGGCCGATCATGGGAAAAGTGCCCCGCATCATCAAAGCGCCGCCGGGCGAGACGTTCGTCCGCATTGAGGCGCCGCGCGGCGAGATCGGCTGCTATATTGCGAGCGACGGCAAAAAGGAGCCGTACCGCCTCAAATTCCGGCGTCCGTCGTTTTACAATCTGCAAATACTTCCGAAGTTGCTCAAAGGGCAAAACTTGGCCAATGTCATTGCCATTCTCGGGTCGATTGACATTGTGCTCGGGGAGGTCGATGGATGATGGAGCAATGGCTTGAATCGACGCCAAGTTGGTCGAACATCGCCCTGTTTTTCGGGCTTGGGGCGCTGCTGTTGGCGGTCGTGCTCGGGTTTGTCACATACGGCATTTTGGCCGAGCGGAAAGTGATGGGGTTTATGCAAGGACGCATCGGCCCGAACCAGGTCGGCGGCCGCTTCGGACTGTTGCAAACCGTTGCCGATGTGTTGAAGCTGCTTTTGAAAGAGGATACGATCCCGAAAGCAGCCGACCGTCCGCTGTACGTGTTGGCGCCGATCATCGCCTTTACGCCGTCGTTTATGGTGCTGGCGGTATTGCCGTTTACCGATTCGTTCCGGTTCGCCGATATCGGCGTCGGCCTTCTGTATTATATCGCTGTCTCCGGCTTGACGACCATCGGCGTTGTCGCCGGCGGCTGGGCGTCGAACAACAAATACGCTCTGCTTGGCGGCATGCGCGCGGCGGCGCAAATGATTTCGTATGAAATTCCGCTCGTCATGTCAGCGCTTGGCGTCGTGCTTTTGGCCGGAAGCATGAACTTAGTGGACATTGTGAAAGCGCAAGACGATCTATGGTTCATTTTCGCCCAACCGCTCGCCTTTTTGATTTTCTTTGTGGCAGCGGTGGCGGAATTGAACCGGACGCCGTTTGACTTGCCGGAGGCGGAGTCCGAGCTTGTCGCAGGGTTTCATGTTGAATATTCAGGATTCCGATGGGCGTTTTTCATGCTTGCCGAGTATGTGTACATGTTTGCCATGGCGGCGCTTGTGACGATTTTGTTTCTCGGCGGCTGGCATCCGGTCGCGTTTCTCGGCTGGATTCCCGGAGCGGTTTGGTTTGCGTTGAAATTTTGTGCCGTTGTTTTCGTCCTCATTTGGTTTCGGGCGACGTTTCCGCGCGTGCGCGCCGACCAGCTGATGGAGTTCGCCTGGAAAGTGTTGCTTCCGCTTTCGCTCGTCAACATGGTGCTGACGGCGCTGATCAAGTCGTGGTTTTTCTAAGAGGTTGGTGATTTAGTACAAAATACTGCTAGCTCCACCTGTTTCTCAATTAGAGAAAAACTGTGGAATCAGTCTTCTTTTTTGGCGAAATGCCGTTGATTTGCTCGTAACAGCCGTTTTTCACCGGCCTTCTAAATCGAAAAGCGGACGAGGCCCAACCCGGCTTAGGCAAGGAGGCAGCCGCGCTGATGCGCATGGCCGCCCTGCGCTTTAGGGGACGGTTATGCCGGAACGCCATGTTCCCATGAGAGGGGGAGACCGATGATCGGATTAATGAAAGGATTGGCGTATACGTTAAAAGAGTTGACGCGTGAAAAAGTGACGTACGATTACCCGCACGAACCGCTCCCGCTCCCGGACCGGTTTCGCGGCATTCAAAAATTTTATCCGGAAAAATGCATCGTCTGCAACCAATGCGTGAACATTTGCCCGACCGAATGCATCCAGCTGACTGGGAAGAAGCATCCGGATCCGACGAAAAAAGGAAAAGTGATTGAGACGTACAATATTAACTTCGAAATTTGCATTTTGTGCGACTTATGCACTGAAGTGTGTCCGACGGAAGCGATCGTCATGACAAACAACTTCGAGCTCGCCGAATACAGCCGCGATGCGTTGTACAAAGATTTGGCCTGGCTGGATGAAAACGATACGAACGTAAGAAGGGAGAATAAGCCGTGAGCGGAACCGACATCGCCTTTTTCCTGCTCGCCCTCGCGGCGATTGCCGGCGGGGTGACGATGCTCCAGCTGACAAACGTCGTCCATATGGTCATCGCCCTCGTCATGACATTTGTAGGCATTGCCGGGCTGTATGTGCTGCTGTCGGCCGAGTTCGTCGCTGTCGTGCAAGTGTTGATTTATTCGGGAGCCATTACGATCATCATGCTGTTTGCCATCATGTTGACGCGCCATCACGCCGACGACACGGAGCGCCAAACGACCGGCGGCGTCTGGCATCGGGCTGTTGCCGCCATCTCGGTTATCGCCTTTGGCCTTGCCGTCTACTTCGGCATCCGCCGCCTCGATTTCGGCGCCGACGGCAGCGCACTCGCCGGCGACAACGCACGGGAGATCGGCAAATGGCTGTACTCGTATTACACAGTCCCGTTTGAAATCGTGTCCGTCATTTTGCTCGTCGCCTTGGTCGGGGCGATTGTGCTGGCGAAAAAAGACGGCAAGGAGGCGGGGGACGAATGACGTTATCGGCTTACTTGGCGTTGGCGCTCATCTTGTTTTGCATCGGCTTGTATGGGGCGCTGACGAAGCGAAATACGGTCATTGTGCTCATTTGTATTGAACTGATGTTAAACGCGGTCAACCTCAATTTCGTGGCTTTTGCCAAATACGGCCCCCATCCCGGCGTTCACGGGCATGTATTCGCGCTGTTTGCGATCGCCGTGGCGGCGGCGGAAGCAGCCGTTGGCTTGGCGGCGCTCATCGCTTTTTACCGCAACCGGAAGACGGTTCAAGTCGATGAAGCCAATTCATTGAAACATTAGAAAAGGGGATGGGGAACGATGATGAACCTAGCTTGGGTTGTGCCGCTCTTCCCGCTTTGTTCATTTGTCTTGCTGCTGTTGTTTGGGCGGAAATGGGGGAAAGCGAGCGCCTATGTCGGCATCGCCGCGGCGTTCTTGTCGCTGCTTTTGGCGCTTGCGGTGCTTGTGGACCGCCTCGGCGGGTCGACGTATGAGGCAAACTGGACATGGATGACGATAGGCGGCGTGACGTTGACGGTCGGGATTTCCGCCACCGCCCTAAACGCCTGGATGCTCGTCGTCGTCGCACTCGTCAGCTGGCTCGTCCATGTGTATTCGCAAGGGTATATGGCGGGAGACGAGCGGTTTTCGACCTTTTATGCGTACTTAGGGCTGTTTACGTTTGCGATGCTTGGGCTTGTGCTGTCGCCGAATTTGCTGCAGGCGTACATCTTTTGGGAGCTCGTCGGGCTTGGATCGTTTTTGCTGATCGGTTTTTACTTCTATAAGGAAGAAGCAAAAGCGGCGGCGAAAAAAGCGTTCATCATGACGCGCATCGGCGACGTTGGCTTTTTCATCGGCATGATGTTGCTCTTTTGGCAAACGCACAGCTTTGATTACGACGACATTTTCCGCGCTGTCGGCGACGGGACGCTGTCGCCGGGGATGACGACGCTCGCGGCGATCTTGATTTTCATCGGCGCCATCGGCAAGTCCGGGCAGTTTCCGCTCCATACGTGGCTCCCGGATGCGATGGAAGGGCCGACGCCGGTGTCGGCGCTCATCCACGCTGCGACGATGGTGGCGGCCGGGGTGTACCTTGTGGCGGCATTGTTTCCGCTGTATGAGGCAAGCCATGCAGCCATGATGACTGTGGCGACGATCGGCGGGGTGACGGCCATTTTTGCCGCGACGATCGGCTTGGTGCAGACGGATATTAAGCGCGTTCTCGCCTATTCGACCGTCAGCCAGCTCGGCTATATGATGCTCGCGCTCGGGTCGGGCAGTTATGTCGCCGCCATCTTCCATTTGACGACGCATGCGTTCTTTAAAGCGCTGCTCTTTTTGGCCGCCGGCAGCGTCATTCACGCCGTCCATACGCAAAACATCGAAGAGATGGGCGGACTTTGGCGGCGGCTGCCGTGGACCGCGCCGCTCTTTTTGGTCGGGGCGCTGTCGATCAGCGGCGTTCCGCTGTTTGCCGGCTTTTTCAGCAAGGACGAAATTTTGGCCGCCGCCTGGACGAACGGGCCGCGCCTCCTCTTTTGGCTCGCGGTTGCGGCCGCATTGTTGACGTCGTTTTATATGTTCCGGCTCTTTTTCCTCGTCTTTGCCGGGCCGGCGCGTCATCAAGGCGAGGCACATGAAGCGCCGGCGTCCATGGTCGGGCCGATGGCGGTGCTCGGCGTGCTGTCGGTCGCTTCTGGGTACATTCAAACGCCGTGGTTCGGTTCGTTTCTCGGCGAGTGGCTGACGGACGGATCCTACCATCATGAAGCGGCGCCAGGATGGATCGCGGTGGTGGCGACCATTGTGTCGCTCGCCGGGATTTTCCTTGCCTGGCTCATGTATGGGAAGCGGGCAGTGCCGCGCGACTGGCTGTCGGCGCGCGCTCCGCACACGTATGAATTGTTGCGCCATCGCTATTACATCGATGAACTATACCGGTGGACGATTGTGGCGTTCGTGTCATTCGTTAGCCGCCTGTTGACGTATGTCGACCGCTTCCTTGTTGAAGGGCTCGCCCGGCTTGCCGCCGGCATTGTCGGCGCGGCCGCCTCGGCTGGGTCGCGCGGGCAAAACGGGCAGGCGCAGACGTATGGGGCGGTGACGGTGGCCGGATTGGCGATTTTGGTCGTCATCTTCGCGTTGACAGGGGGAGACTGGCTATGATCTTTTTATCGCTGCTTGTCTTTTCACCGCTGTTAGGCATCCTTTTATTAGCGTTTGTCCGCAAAACGGATACGAAAACGATTCAATGGCTCGGAACCGCCGCCACCGTGCCGCCGCTCTTTTTGGCGCTGTTTGCCTTCATCCAGTCGGGGCGCGGCTTTCGCCTTGAGCAGCTCGATGAGGCGCACGATTGGGTGCGGCTTGCCAACCTTCCGTTTTTAACGGATGCAGCGTATGTGATCCGCTATGAGCTCAGCATCGATGGGCTGTCGCTTGTGTTTCTCGTCTTGACCGCCGTGTTGGCGACTTTGGCGGCTGCCGCGTCCTTGTTGGTCAAAGCGGAGAAAAAAGGATATTTTATGTGGCTGCTCGCATTGGAGATCGGCATGCTCGGCGTATTTGCCGCCGCCAATTTCATCTGGTTTTTCCTCTTCCTCGAAGTGACGCTTGTCGCCATGTTTTTGCTCGTCGGCAAATGGGGCGGGTTTGAGCGCGAACGGGCGGCCTACGGCTACTTGGTGTATAACGGGCTCGGCTCGGCGCTGCTGCTTGTTGTGATCGCCGTCCTTGTCGCCCGCACCGGGACCGCAAACTTCGCGTTGCTCCGTGAGATGTTACATAACCCGGTCGCTCAAGGGCAGCTGATCGCCCCGCTCACCGAAGAGGGGCGGCATTGGCTGCTTGGCGGGCTGTTGTTGGCGTTTGCCGTCAAGCTGCCGGCCGTTCCGCTTCACCGCTGGCTCATTCGCGTGCACGTCGAAGCGCCGCCGCCGGTTGTCATGCTTCACGCCGGGGTGCTGTTGAAGATTGCGGCGTACGGGATGATCCGCTTCGGGATCGGCTTGTTTCCGGACGAGTTTCGCACGTTTGCTGGCGCCATCGCGGTGGTGGGAGTCATAAACGTATTGTACGGCGCGCTGTTGGCGCTCCGGCAGAGCGAGTTGAAACATGTGCTCGCCTATTCAAGCGTGTCGCACATGGGCGTGGTGCTCGTCGGACTCGGGGCGCTCAATGAAGCCGGCATCCAAGGAGCGGTCTTTCAATCGGTCGCCCACGGGCTGATCGCCGCCTTGTCGTTTTTGCTCGTTGGCATTCTCACGGAGCGGATGCGGGCGACCGAACTGAACCGCCTTGGCGGGCTGACGAAAGCGATGCCGGTCTTTTCCGGGTACTTGTTAACCGCCGCGCTCGCCTTGCTCGGCTTGCCGGGCCTTGCCGGATTTGTCGGCGAATTCACCGCTTTTCTCGGGCTGTTTGCCACGAAGCCGGCGTTGGCGGCCGCCGGGGCGCTCGGACTGATTTTTGCCGCCGTCTATTCGCTGCGGGCCGTGCTTGAGATTACGTTCGGCCGCACTCGTGAGCCGCAGGCGCCCAGTTTGCGTGAAGCGCAAAGGGATGCTGCCGACTTGCGCGCAAAAGAAGCCGTGCCAGCGTTCATCCTCGTCGCCTTGATTGTGGCGGTTGGCGTCTATCCGCAGCTGTTGGCGGCGCCGCTCGCCGCCGCGCTTGAGACGATGATGAACGGATTAGGAGGTTGATCGATATGAACGACGTATGGCAGGCAAATTGGGGCATGATGGCGCCCGAATGGGTCATCCTTGCGGCGGCGGTTGTGCTGTTGTTGATCGATTTGGCGATGCCGAGCGAAAGAAGCCGCCGCCCGCTCGCCTGGGGCGCGGCGGCTGCCGCTGTCATTGCGTTGGCGGCGACGGCGGCGATGATTCCGGCCGATCCGGTTTCGATTTTGCATGATACGTTCCGGCTCGATGGGTTTGCCAAGGCATTCAAGCTCATCCTGCTGGCTGGAGGAGCGCTCGCCTTGCTGCTGGTCGCCGATTGGGAGCCGAAAGAAGGCGGCCGCTACCGCGGCGAATTTGCCTACATGATGCTGTTTGCCTTGCTTGGGGCGATGATGGTGGCCTCAAGCGGCGATTTGTTGACACTGTTTGTCAGCATCGAGCTGCTTACGGTCTCGTCTTACATTTTGGCCGGTTTGCGCAAAACGGCAACGGCGTCCAACGAGGCGGCGCTCAAATACGTCATTAACGGCGGCATCGCCACCGCTATCATGCTGTTTGGCATGAGCTATGTGTTCGGTTTGACTGGAACGACAAACCTGGGCGACATTGCGCGCCGGCTGCAAGAGACGAACGAGCCGTACGTGCTCGGTTTCGCCTTTCTCCTTTTGTTGATCGGCGTTTCGTTTAAGCTGGCGACCGTTCCGTTTCATATGTGGGCGCCGGATGTATATGAAGGGGCGCCGATTCCGGCGACAGCGTTTTTTGCCGTCGTGTCGAAAGCGGCGGGCTTCATCCTTTTGCTCCGCCTGTTTGTGACGATGTTTGCCGCCGCGCCGGCAGAAGGCCGGGATCCGTCGTCGCTCTTGTTGTCGATGCAGCCGGTGATCGCCGTTTTGGCCGGATTGACGATGATCGTCGGCAACGTTGTAGCGCTCCGGCAGCGGAGCCTAAAGCGGCTGCTCGCCTATTCAAGCATCGCCCACGCCGGCTACTTGCTCGCCGGGGTTGCCGCGATGTCGTGGGCGATGATCGATTCGCTTTGGATTTACTTGCTCGCTTATGTGTTTATGAACATCGGGGCGTTTGCCATCGTTGCGCATATCGCGCACCAGACCGGCTCCGATGATTTCGATGGGCTTGCCGGCTTGTACCGCCATCGCCCGCTGCTCGCTGCAGCCCTCGGGCTGTTCTTGCTCTCGCTCGCCGGCATTCCGGGGACGGCCGGCTTTATCGCCAAGCTCTATTTGTTCATCGGCCTTGTCGTCACCGAGCCGGGCCATTACGTGCTCGCGGCGGTGATGGCGGTGACGACGGTGATCTCGTATGTATACTACTTCAATTTGCTCGTTCAACTCTTTTTCCGTCCGACGTTCACCGCGCCGCTTGGCCGGCTGCCGGCCGGGCTGTCGGCCGCTGTCGTCGTATGCGCGCTCGGAACGCTGGTGATCGGCTGGATGCCGGGGCTTGCCTACGATGTGCTCGCCCAATTTGGGCATTTTGGCGATTTTTTGCCGTAACGGTAGAATAAAGGGAGAGGGAGAATGCCTCTCCTCTTTTTTGCGCCGCCGGCTTCGTTTGGAAAGGAGGGGATGCGCTGCGTGCTTTGCGCAGGAAAGCTCCATCGAGCAATGTTTGCTTTCCACCTAGCATGAAAGTTTCAAGGCCTGCGCATTTTCATAGAAAGAGGGGAATGCTCATCCCGCTGGCTTTGTTTCGGGACGAGGAGCACCTTGGATGTGCGGCCGGTGCTGTTTCGGGGGAGAAGAGCTTGTCATGCGACGCTTAATCTGTTTTCGAAACGCATGAAGTGCTTTGGCTGCACGCCGCGTTCCGAAAAAGAGGAAATGCTTCGTATGCGCCGTTTCACATATGCTTGAGAAAGAGGTGAAACTTGATGATGCCGGTCATCGGCCAACAAGCGTTGATTTCGATTATCGTTCATTTGGCGTTTCTAGCGGTGACGTGGTGGACGCTGCAAGCTGTCCGGCTTGAAGTGCTTCTGAAGCCGAACCGCGTCGTCCAAGGGCGGCTGCTGTACATTTTATTGACGATTGCGATCGGCTCAACGGTTGCGAACTTTTTCCTCGACTATTGGGCATGGTCGACCGATTTGCCGTATTTGTTTCGCGACTAGCAGCGCCCCGTCCGCGGCAGGGCAGGCTTCATGCCGCCGACACGCTCGTTTTGGCCGCAACAGGCTATGCGATCGGCCGCGCGCTGCCGACGCATCTTCCATATGGCGCCATTGATCTGCATGGGTGGCCGGGTCTTTTTCGGCCGAGTGGACGATCCGTCCACTCTATTTTTATGCATGAAAACGATTTCAAAAATCGCCGGTTGTCGATTTTTTGGACGTATGTTCCCTGTCCTGGTGGCAACAATAACAAGTAAGGAGAGGAAGGGAACGAAGATGAGAAAAAACCGGATGAAATGGCTGTTGGCGCTCATGCTGGCCAGCCTGTTTTTCGCCGCCTGGCAATACCGGACGGAAGGCGCGCAGGGGGACGAATGGTCAAAACCGATGGAAACGATGGCGCACACGCTGGCGCAACACGGTGCTTCGCTTGGCCGCTGGGTCATTTACACAAGAGAGTATGCCCACGATATTCAAAATGATGCGGACTTTTTCAAAAAAATGGCGGAATTGAAACAAACATATCGTTCGTTTCACTGGTCGTTTGCCAAAAGCGGACATTGGCAAAAAGCGATCGGCAAAAACGAGCACGCCTTCTTCCAAGAACAAATCCAGCTCGTGATGACCGTCACAAACGGTACGCCGCAAACGTATATCCTCTATGAAGCAACGGGCCCCAAATGGAGCCGGATTGGGTGGAAAGAAGCAGCACGCCGCATTCAAATGAAGACGAACGGCCTATTTGTGAACGACCCTACATTTTATGCTTGTATTGAAGGCGAGTTCAATGGTAATATGAAAGGTGGTTTGTTCGATCAGGCTTCTCGGCTGGTGCGCGACTTTCAAGCGAAACCGGTCGAGTGGCTGCGGGAAGAGTCATTCGTTTCCCTGTCTGCATATACTGGGCAGTGGAAGAACGTTCTCCCGGCCGCCAAGCAACAGCCGATCAACCTGCAACTCGCCTTGAGGGAAAGATTGGGCGGCAAGACGCGCGTCGTTGTTGGAACCCCAATCATTACCATTGAATATTAATATAGAGAAATTGGACGCGGAGGGGAATACCTTGGAAAAGATCATCGTCCGTGGCGGAAACCGGTTGAGCGGCACCGTCAAAGTGGAAGGCGCAAAAAATGCCGTTTTGCCCGTCATCGCTGCCACCTTATTAGCGACAAAAGGAACTAGTACGATTCATGATGTGCCTGCTCTTTCCGATGTATATACAATCAGTGAGGTGCTCCGCTATTTAGGCGCCGATGTGCAAATCGCCGGCAATACGGTAACGGTCGATGCGACCGCTCCGCTGACGGTGGAAGCGCCGTTTGAATATGTGCGGAAAATGCGCGCTTCCGTGCTCGTCATGGGGCCGCTGTTGGCCCGCAACGGCCGAGCCCGCGTCGCCTTGCCGGGTGGCTGTGCCATTGGTTCGCGCCCGATCGATCAACATTTAAAAGGATTTGAAGCAATGGGCGCCTCCGTGAAAGTCGGCAACGGCTTTATCGATGCAGAAGTGAACGGCCGTCTCCGCGGCGCCAAAGTATACTTGGACTTTCCAAGCGTTGGGGCAACGGAAAATATTATGATGGCCGCGGTGCTCGCGGAAGGTACAACCGTGATCGAAAACTGCGCCAAAGAGCCGGAAATTGTCGATTTGGCGAACTTTTTGAACGCGATGGGCGCCAAAGTGCGCGGCGCCGGCACTGGCACAATCCGCATTGAAGGGGTCGACGAGCTTGTCGGCACGTCCCACACCGTCATCCCGGATCGCATTGAAGCTGGCACCTTTATGGTGGCAGCCGCCATCACCGGCGGCAACGTCCTCGTGCAAGGAGCGGTTCCCGAGCATTTAAGTTCGCTCATTGCCAAAATGGAAGAAATGGGCGTGACGATTATCGAAGAAGAAAACGGTGTGCGCGTCATCGGTCCGGAAACGTTGAAAGCCGTCGACATTAAAACGATGCCATACCCAGGTTTTCCAACTGACATGCAATCGCAAATGATGGCGCTCCTGTTAAAAGCGGAAGGCACGAGCATGGTCACCGAGACCGTCTTTGAAAACCGCTTCATGCATGTGGAAGAATTCCGCCGGATGAACGCTGATATTAAAATTGAAGGGCGCTCTGTCATTATTAACGGTCCGTGCCAGCTGCAAGGCGCTGAAGTAGCGGCCACCGATTTGCGCGCTGCCGCCGCTTTGATTTTGGCTGGACTTGCGGCGGACGGCTACACGCGCGTGACCGAGCTTCGTCATCTTGACCGCGGCTATGTCCGCTTTCATGAAAAACTGGCCGCGCTTGGCGCTGACATTGAACGCGTTCGGGAAGAAACAGAACAACTCGACCCGATCCAAGCGATCGAATGGAACGGATAATGGCGAAAAAACGACCGTGAACTGCCTGTTTCGGCGGGGAATGGTCGTTTTTTCTTGGAACACGGGCGACCGTCGAAGGACGGTAAAAAACAACCGTTCGTTCCTAACGGTCTGTTTTGAAGCTCAGAGAAAGACCGTCTTATGAAATTTCTCCATAAGCTTGATCGCATCGCGCGAAGCAAGTCGCGACGGTGGTGAAACATGTGCTTTCGAAAACCCCCTTGTTCCATCGCCCCCTATTCAGTCATCGACTTTTTTCAACGGCTTCATGTTTAGCAGGCTGGCGATTTAAGGGGAAATGCTGTTCTTCAACAGTGTTTCTCAAATGGAAAAACCTTGCAACACCATAGCGTCATTCCTTGCGATTTCTCACAAACTGATCGAATCCGTTGTTTTTCACCAGCCTTTTAGGCGGAGTGCGAAACGCGCTCATGAAGGTTTTGGTTGGAAAGAAAACTGTCATATATACTTGTCCGAGCCCATAACTATAGTAACGAACCGAAGCCAACGCAGGCATTCATTCGCGATGTCCGCTTGTGCTTGGAAAATGCATATTGGGGGCTCGGCTATGGTGAAACGACTGAAACCGGTGATGGCGCTCGCTCTCTCGCTGTTTGTCGCCATCCTCGTCATTCCGACGGCGCTCGTTCTTCCATTTTATGACGGGAAGGTGGCCAAATTGGCCGAACAACTGCACAAGCAAGAACAAGTCCAACGGTCGCAGGCAGCCGAAGGACCGTCCATCGACGTGGCGGTCTATCGAAGCAAAGAACAACGCGTCGAACATATTCCCCTCGAGCAATACGTCATCGGCGTCGTTGCGGCGGAAATGCCGGCCGAATTTGAACTCGAGGCATTAAAGGCGCAAGCGTTGACGGCAAGAACGTACATCGTGAAGCAATTGCTCGCCAACCAGCCGTTTCGCCTGCCAAAAGGAGCGAATGTGACCGACACAGTGGCGCACCAAGTGTATTACAGCGATGACGAACTGCGAAAACTATGGGGCAGCGACTACGATTGGAAAATGAAAAAAGTGACAAAAGCGGTGATGGACACGCAAGGGCAAATTTTGACATACAACAATGAGCCGATCGAGGCGCTGTTTTTTTCGACAAGCAACGGCTATACGGAAAATTCGGAAGCCTATTGGCAAAGCGATTTTCCGTATTTAAAAAGTGTCGCCAGCCCATGGGACAAACAATCCCCGAAGTTTTACCAGCGAAAAACGATGCCAGTGGCGGAATTCGAGCGAAGACTGGGGGTCGAACTGCCCGCTGACGGCTCAGTCGGCGTCATTGTATCGCGCACGCCCGGCCGTCGAGTCGGCGAGGTGAAGATTGGCGGCAAGACGTTTACGGGCCGCGATGTGCGCGAACGGCTCGGATTGCCGTCGAGTGATTTCACCTGGGTGCGCAACGGAGATGACATCATCATTACGACGAAAGGCTACGGCCATGGCGTCGGCATGAGCCAATACGGCGCCAATTTTATGGCCAAAGAAGGGAAAACGTACGCTGACATCGTCAAATATTATTACCGCGGCGTTCATATTTCGTCGGCGACGGCGTTTTTAAACAAATTGACCGCGAAAAATGGATGAACCGGGGTTCTGCCGCCCCGGTTTTCTGTCAAATGTTCGGGGCAAACGGCAGGGAGACGCCCCTCGCCATGCGCCCCTCATTTTTTGCATAAAATCTAGTCGAATGTCAAAAAATAAGTGAAAAATTATTTTCTATGTGTATATCTTTTCCTCTTTCTGTTCAAAATGGTTGCTGAGGTGATGAACATGAGAGAGGAACAAAAACAATCGTCGCTGAAGCGTCTGTTCCGCAAACGTTGGGTATTTCCGGCGATCTATTTATCGTCTGCCGCATTAATCGTCGCTGGTGCGCTTTGGTTCCAATTGGGCAAAGAGGAGAATACGGGCAGAGACAACGTGGCGAAAAACGGCACCGCCCAGCAAGAAAATCCGGCTGTTCCGGTCAATGAAACGGTCGAAACGATTGCGATGCCGGTGCTTGATCCAAATGCGGTGCAAGTGAAAACGCCATTCTACGATGACAAAGCATCGGAAGCAGAACAGGAAGCAGCCCTCGTCTTTTATGATCATACGTACCACCCGAACCAAGGCATCGATCTTGTGCGCCAAGACGGCAAAACGTTTGATGTCACCGCTTCCTTAAGCGGCACGGTGACGAAAGCGGAAAAAGACCCGATTTTGGGATATGTTGTCGAAATCAATCATGAACAAGGGGTCACGACCGTCTATCAATCGCTCGCTGATGTGAAAGTCGAAGCCGGCGACACGGTGAAACAAGGTGAAGTGATCGGCAAGGCAGGGCAAAGCGAATTCAACAAAGAAGCCGGCATCCACGTCCACTTTGAAATTCGCAAAGACGGCCGGGCGGTCAACCCGATCGATTATGTCGACAAACCGTTGACGGCTTTGACTGACAAAGCGGAAGACAAAACGGGAACCGATCGCGCCGCCACGAGCAAAGAAAAAGAATTGATGCCAAGTGACGAAACAGCGCCGACAGACGAAAACCCAGCGAATGAACAACCATCGGCTGACGACCATTCGACGACGCCAAGCGACAACAATCAAGACGAAAACAACGACGCTTCATCCTACAAAACGCCAGACGCCTCGATCGGCATGGCAAGAGCGTAATCGACAAGGCGTCGAGCAAGAGGAAACGAAAAACGCGACGAAAAGGCCTGTCCGTTTGCCAAGACAAGCGGGCGGGTCTTTTTGCTTTGCCGCTTCTAAAGTCAGACGTGGGAAAAACGGCAGCCAAAAAAGCTCTTCACCATAAGATAAAAAACGTTTTTCATGATAGGTGCCCAAAAAGTCATGGCTATTTTTTGTTCGATCGGGAGGGACGATGTTATGTTTGTGTCTAAAAGTCAAGTACATCTTTCGGTGATGAACCGCCAAAAATTATGATTTGAATATTCTTTCATTTTTTGGGAACAAGGATGGAAATAACCCCCTCTTTCCTTTAAAATAAATGAAAACGGAAACAGTTTCGTTTGTGAAATGTTTTATTCTTCACTTAACGAAAGAAAGGGGATCGTGGCCATGGACTACTTATACCACCCATACCCATCGCAGCGAGTGACGGTGTTCGCCAAAAACGGCGTTGTGGCGACATCGCAGCCGCTCGCGGCGCAAGCGGGGCTTGAGGTGCTGAAAAAAGGCGGCAACGCCATCGATGCGGCGATCGCTGCGGCTGCTTGCTTAACGGTTGTCGAACCGACGTCGAACGGCATCGGCGGCGATGCGTTCGCTCTTGTCTGGACGAATGGGAAACTGTACGGCCTGAATGCGAGCGGCTATGCGCCAAAAGCGATCTCGATTGAAGCGCTGAAAGAGCGCGGCTATACAGAGATGCCGAAATACGGCTTTGCCCCGGTGACCGTGCCGGGCGCGCCGGCGGCGTGGGCGGCGCTGTCAAAGCGCTTCGGCCGCCTGCCGCTTGCCGAAACGCTCGCACCAGCGATCGCCTATGCGGAAAACGGCTATCCGGTTTCGCCAGTGCTCGGAAAGTATTGGGCTGCGGCGTTTCGTACATACAAAGAAGCGCTTCGCGGGCCGGAGTTCGCCTCGTGGTTTGCGACGTTTGCGCCGGGCGGCCGCGCGCCGAAGATCGGGGAAGTGTGGGCGTCTCCGGACCATGCGGCGACGCTCCGCTCCATTGCCGAAACGGAGGCGGAAAGCTTTTACCGCGGCGAGCTGGCGGAAAAAATCGCCGCCTTCTCGAAGCAATACGGCGGCTTTTTGGCGGCGGACGACCTCGCCGAGTACGAACCGGAATGGGTCGAGCCGATCTCCGTCTCCTACCGTGGCTATGAAGTGTGGGAAATTCCGCCGAACGGGCAGGGGCTTGTCGCGTTGATGGCCATCAACATCATGAGCGGGTTTGACGTGCCAAGCGTCCCGGATGTCGAGACGCACCACCGGCAAATCGAGGCGATGAAGCTGGCCTTTGCCGATGGCAAAGCGTACATCGCCGACCGCCGTTATATGAGCTGCAGCCCAGACGAGCTGTTGTCGGGGTCGTTTGCCGCCATGCGCCGGGCGCAAATCGGCGCAGAGGCGCTCACGCCGGAGCCGGGAACGCCGCCAAAAGGCGGAACGGTCTATTTGGCCGCCGCGGACGGCGAAGGGAATATGGTGTCCTATATTCAAAGCAATTACATGGGCTTCGGCTCCGGCCTCGTCGTCCCAGGAACGGGCATTGCCTTGCACAATCGCGGCCATAACTTCGCCTTTGATGAAGGCCATCCGAACGGGCTGGCGCCAAGGAAAAAGCCGTACCATACGATCATCCCCGGCTTTTTGACCAAAGGCGGCGCGCCGGTCGGCCCGTTCGGCGTCATGGGCGGATTTATGCAGCCGCAAGGGCATTTGCAAGTGATCATGAACACCATCGATTTTGACTTAAACCCGCAAGCGGCGCTCGATGCTCCCCGCTGGCAGTGGATGGAAGGGAAAACGGTATTGGTGGAGCCGCACTTCCCGCGCCATATCGCCGAAGCGCTCGCACGCAAAGGGCATGACATTCGCTTTGCCTTAGACGGAGGTCCGTTCGGCCGCGGACAAATCATTTGGCGCGATCCTGACACCGGCGTGCTTGCCGCCGGGACGGAGCCGCGCACGGACGGGGCGGTCGCCGCTTGGTGAGACTCACGATAAAGGGATGACTTCGATGAACCAATGGCATTTATTTCTTGCTTTTTTTCGCGTCGGCATGCTCGGGTACGGGGGCGGGCCGTCCTCGATCCCGCTCGTGCGCGCCGAAGTGGTGACAAAATACCGGTGGATGACCGATGAAGAGTTTGCGGAAATTCTCGCCATTGCCAACGCCTTGCCCGGCCCGATCGCCACGAAGCTTGCCGGCTATATCGGCTACCGTGTCGGCGGCGCGCTCGGTTTAGTGAACGCCGTCTTGGCGACGACCGCCCCGCCGGTCGTGCTGATGATCGTGCTGCTGGCCGCGCTGTCGTCGTTCAAAGACACGCCGTGGGTGGCCGGGATGACAAAAGCGGTGTTGCCGGTCGTGGTGGTCATGTTGGCGGAAATGACGTGGCAGTTCGCCAAGCAGGCGCGCGCCGCCCTCGGCTGGCGGCCGGCCGCCCTGCTCCTTCTTGCCTGCTTTGTCGCCTTGCAGTGGCTCGGCCTTCATCCGGCGCTTGTGGTCGCAGTGTTGCTTGCGGCCGCGTTTGTCGGCCGAAGCAAGCCCAAGGCGGCGGATAGAGACAAAGGCGGAGAAAGGAGGGCGTCGTCATGATCTACTAGCAGCTGTTTCTCGCCTTTTTTTGGCCCGGCATTTTGGGCTATGGCGGCGGCCCGGCGTCCATCCCACTCATCGAGCACGAGGTCGTTGACCGCTACGGCTGGATGACGGTCAACGAATTCAGCGAGGTGCTGGCGCTTGGCAACTCTCTTCCCGGCCCGATCGCGACGAAAATGGCCGGCTATATCGGCTATGAACAAGCCGGCATTCTTGGCGCCGCCGTCGCCGTGTTTGCGAGCGTCGCCCCGTCGCTTATTTTGCTGATGGCTCTTTTGCAGCTCTTGTACAAATGGAAAGACGCGCCGCAAGTAAAGCGGCTCACCGCCTACATCCGCCCGGCGATCGCCGTCATGCTTGGGATCATGGCGATCGACTTTTTTCGCGAGTCGTACGAAGGAGCCGGGCTCGGCCAAACGGCGTTTCTCACCGCCGCGAGCGCTTTTTTGCTGCTGGGCAAATGGCGCATCCACCCAGCGTACGTCATCGTCTTGGCGCTCGTGTACGGGGCGGTGTTTCTCTCGCCATGAATGGCCTCTATGGCTAAAGAAAGATGGAAGGGATGCTTCCTCACAGTGACGGAAGCATCCCTCTTGTCGTCATTGTTGCCGTTGACAGGCGAACGGGCGCCCTCTCTCACCGGGCTGTTGGCCAACTCGGCACGAGCGGCGTTTGGCATGCGCCGCATGCGGCCGGCCGTTTGACTTGTCATTCGCCCGAAGCCTCATTGCACCGTAAACGTCACTTTCGCCCGCGCGTTCGGCCAGTTTTGGTCGGCGAGCCACCACTCAAGCGTATACGTCCCCGGTTCTAGGTCGCGGAACGTTTCCTGAAAGGACAGTTCTTCCCCTTGTTTTAACGTGCGCTCTTCGTAAATTTGTGCAAACATCTTCCCTTCGCTGTACTGCTTCACCTTTTGGCCATCGCGGTACAAAATGTAGTCATACTTTTTCGAGCTCGTGAACGTCACCGTTTGCACGCGCTCCGTTTGGTTTTTGACCGTAAACGTAAACACGTAAGCATCGTTTTGCTTTTCGTATGTGAGCGACGGCTCCAACGTTCCGGCGATGATCCCTTTCCCGCCTGCGGGCGCTGGTTTGCCCGCTGGAGCGGGGCCAAGCAAATCATCTTTCGCCTGCGGGCGCTCGTTGCCGCTATTATACATAAACAGCGCACTCGCCGCCGCCACCCCGGCCAACACGGCTGCGACGCCGATCATTTTTCCTTTGCCCATGCCAGCTCCTCCTTTTTTCCTCTCTATACATATAGTCGTTTCCCATTTCCCCTCCGTTACAAACCGCAAAAAAATTGTGAAAAAACCGTTGTCCGCCTTGATATTTCTGGTATATATGCCCGTTTTGTCTAATAAAATGTTACAAATTGAACAGCAATGAGAGTGGTTGAGGTGGGGATCGTTCACAACCGGCAAGCGACGCGGCGAAGACGCTTCCAAGACATCCAACGAAAGCGGCGCTCATCAGTGGCAAGACGAGTCTCATTTCACACTTCTCACTTCTCACATCCAACCTAGGGAGGGCGAGTGGTGTGCACGATTACATCAAAGAGCGTACGATCAAGATTGGCAAGTATATCGTGGAGACGAGGAAAACCGTTCGCGTCATCGCGAAAGAGTTTGGCGTGTCGAAAAGCACCGTGCATAAAGACTTGACCGAGCGGCTGCCGGAAATCAATCCGGAGCTGGCCCAAGAAGTGAAGCAAATCCTCGATTACCATAAATCGATCCGCCATTTGCGCGGCGGTGAAGCGACGAAGAAGAAGTACAAAAAGCAAGCGGTGAAAAACAACTGACTTTTTCCTTGCCATCTGCCGTTTACAGTATCATTCCGGGGGGCAAATATGGTAGAATAATCTATTAGGAATGATTTTAGGGCAGAGGCAAGGAGGAGCATGTATGTTCTCACGAGATATCGGCATTGACCTAGGCACGGCGAACGTCCTCATTTTCGTCAAAGGCAAAGGCATCGTGCTCAATGAGCCGTCCGTCGTGGCGATTGATAAACACACGAACAAAGTGCTCGCAGTCGGCGAAGAAGCACGACGAATGGTCGGACGTACTCCTGGGAATATTGTTGCCATTCGGCCGCTCAAAGACGGCGTCATTGCGGACTTTGACATTACGGAAGCGATGCTGAAGCATTTCTTAAGCAAGCTCGACCTAAAAGGCTTTTTCGCCAAACCGCGCATTTTGATTTGTTGCCCGACGAACACGACATCGGTCGAACGGAAAGCGATCAAAGAGGCAGCAGAAAAAAGCGGCGGCAAAAAAGTGTACTTGGAGGAAGAGCCGAAAGTCGCAGCCATTGGCGCCGGAATGGACATTTTTCAGCCGTGCGGAAACATGGTCGTTGATATTGGCGGTGGCACGACCGACGTGGCGGTTCTCTCGATGGGGGACATTGTCACCGCCTCTTCCATTAAAATGGCCGGGGACAAGTTCGATATGGAAATTTTAAACTACATCAAGCGCGAATATAAGCTGCTCATCGGGGAACGAACGGCCGAGGAGATTAAAATCAAAGTCGCAACGGTATTCCCAGGCGCACGGACCGAAGAAATCGACGTCCGCGGCCGCGATCTCGTCACCGGACTGCCGCGCACGATCACCGTCCGTTCGGAGGAGATCGAACGGGCGCTTCGCGAGCCGGTGTCCTTGATTGTACAAGCCGCGAAAAGCGTGCTCGAGCGCACGCCGCCGGAACTGTCGGCCGACATCATCGACCGAGGCGTCATCTTAACGGGCGGCGGCGCCCTCTTGCATGGCATCGATCAGTTGCTTGCCGAAGAGCTGAAGCTGCCGGTGTTCATCGCCGAAAATCCGATGGACTGCGTCGCCCTTGGCACCGGGCTGATGCTTGAGAACATCGACCGCGCGCCGAAATCGCAGTTGGTGTAAAAAAGGAAAAGCAGGGGATGCGGCTGCCGCCCCCGCCCGCCTATAATGGAATCAACAAGCCGCCCGCCAACGCCGGCAGCGGCTTTCTGCCACGAATTTTCATGGACAAGCGAGGGAGCTGTCATGCTAAGAGGATTGTATACCGCCGCGAGCGGCATGCTCGCCCAGGAGCGGCGCGTCGAGATGCTGACCAACAACTTGGCGAACGCCGAAACGCCGGGATACAAAGCTGATGCAGGAGCGATGAGAGCGTTTCCGGAACTGTTGATGAGCCGCCTCGAGGACGAGCCGATCCCGACCGCCCCGCCGCGCGCCATTCTGACGCAAACGGCGATCGGGCCGCTCCAGACGGGTGTCTATATGCAAGAACTCATCCCGAACTTCCGCCAAGGGGATATTAAAGAAACCGGTCTCTCCACTGATGTAGCCTTAGTCGATGGACAAGTCCCGGTCGACCCGGCAAGCGGGCAGCGCGGGGCGCTCTTGTTTGCCGTCGAAAACGGCCAAGGCGACATCCGGTACACGCGCAACGGCCATTTCACCGTGAGCCCGGACGGCTATTTAACCACGCAAGACGGTTGGTATGTGCTCGATGGCAACGGCGAGCGCATCGCCGTTCCGAATGAAACGTTCGCCGTCCGCGACGACGGGACGATCATCGCCGGAAACCGGGAAATCGCCCGCCTTGGCGTCGCCTTCGCCGCCAACCCGCAAACGTTGATCAAGGAAGGAAACGGCTTATTCCGCAGCACGACAGGGCCGTTGCCGCAGGCGCCCGGCAATGTCACGTATACCGTCAAGCAGCGGTTTCTCGAACGGTCGAACGTGGACGTTGAGCGGACGATGACCGACTTGCTCGCGGCTTACCGAACGTTTGAAGCAAACCAAAAAATCATCCAAGCGTACGACCGCAGCTTGGACAAGGCCGTCAACGAAGTCGGCCGCCTGAAATGATGAAAGGGGGACAAGCCCGTGCTCCGTTCGATGCTCACCGCCGCCAACACGATGAACGCCTTGCAAGAGCGGCTTGATACGATCAGCCACAACATCGCCAACAGCAACACCGTCGGCTTTAAACGGCGCGAAGCGAGCTTCGCTGAGCTCCTCGCCCAGCAAGTCGACCGCCTCCCCGCCGACGAAGCGCCACGTGAGACGCCGGCCGGCGTGCGTTACGGCAACGGGGCGCGCCTCGCCTCGACGATGCTTGTGTCTGCTCAAGGAACGCTCGTCGAGACCGGCCGCGCGCTCGATTTCGCCTTCACCGCCGCCAACCAATGGTTTCGCGTTCAAGTCGCCAATGCCAACGGTGACACAACGATCGGCTACACCCGCGCTGGCAACTTTTCTGTCACTCCTATGGACGGGCGTCTTGCCCTCGTGACAAGCGACGGTCGCCCGGTGCTCGATGAAGCGAATCGGCCCATCGAATTTCCCACCGGCACAACCGGCTTTCAGCTCTCCCCAACCGGGACGCTGACGGCCACTGATGCCAGCGGTGCGGTTGTTGCCCGCGTGAACCTTGGCGTCACCGCCATTGACCGTCCGCAGCTTCTCGAAGCCCAGGGCGACAACGTCTTCACCTTGCCGGATGTCCCTGGCGCCGCTCGGGAGCTCAACGGCAATTTGCGTGGCCAAATCGGCGTCAAGCAAGGCGCTTTGGAACAGTCGAACGTCGACCTTGGCGAAGAAATGGTTGGCCTAATGGCGACAAACCGAGCGTATCAGCTGAACGCCCGCGCCGTTTCCATTTCGGAACAAATGCTCGGGATCATCAACAACTTGCGCTCCTCATAAGGAGAGATCGCCATGAGCAATGAAACGAAAAACGAGCCGCTCTCCCGCGTTGCGCGGCGAAAACAGCAACGCTCCGCCGCCAGCCCGCCCGACATCGGCGCGGCCGCTGCCTTGCCGGAAGAACAACCGGCGGACAAAGCGAACGAACCGCCATCCGAGGTCGAACCGGCCGAAAGCGGCGGCGCCAAGCCGCGCCGTTTCGCGCGCACCCGGCTCATCCGGATTGGGCTTCGGCTCATCATCGTCGCCGCCTTGATGGCCTTAAGCCTCGCCGCCGGCGCGGTCGTTGGCTACAGCGCCATCGGCGACGGAGCGTGGCTTGACGTGTTCCGCCCCTCGACGTGGCAGCACATCCTCGACTTTGTCGAAAAAGGGACGTAAGCAGCACCTCGCCGCGTCATCGTCTTGATGATCATGAAAAAGGAGTGTTTCTATGCTTGACATCCAACAAATCCAAGCGATCATCCCGCACCGCTATCCGTTTTTGCTTGTTGACCGCATTCTGGAAATCGAAGAAGGAAAGCGCGCCGTCGGCATCAAAAACGTCAGCGCCAACGAAGCCTATTTCGCCGGCCACTTCCCCGAATACCCGGTCATGCCTGGCGTGTTGATCGTCGAAGCGCTCGCCCAAGTCGGCGCCGTCGTCCTCCTGCAGAGCGAGGAAAACCGGGGCCGCCTCGCCTTTTTCGCCGGCATCGACAACTGCCGTTTTAAAAAGCAAGTCAAGCCGGGCGACCAGCTCCGCTTGGAAGTCGAAATCCTCCGCGCCCGCGGCGCCATCGGCAAAGGCAAAGGCATCGCCACCGTCGACGGCGAACTCGTCTGCGAAACAGAGCTCATGTTCGCCCTCGGTGAGAAAACAAACGGCTGACCAACGCGCGCTCCTTTGCGGGGCGCGTACGTTCATGCCCCTAAACGCCACCTCCGCATTTGTTTCATTCCCCTTGCATGAAATGCGCTCTTCTGGGAAAGATAAACAAGGACCGGTCTTACATAAGGTCACAACAACACGAAGAAAGGAGAAGGTGCCATGAAAAACAAGGCGTTGCTGTTCAAACTGTTCAGCGCCGTCGTCGCCCTCTTTTTAGCGGCCGGATGCAATGGCGACAACGACAATCCGCCGCCGCCAAACAACAATCAAAACGATGTCAACGACCAAGACGTGAACCCGGCCGATGACATCAACCAAAACGATGACGTCGACAACGACAAAGACAATGACGGCATCCCGGACAACCGCGATGATGATTTGAACGACAACCAAAACAATCAACTCCCGCCGGGAGACGACACGAACAACGGACCGGGCGACGATGAGCGCGATACGGTTCCGGACCGCGAAGACCCGATTGAAGACCCGCGGGATGCGAACGACAAAGACAATAAAGACGAATAACGAAAAAAGGCTGCCGATCGAGGCGGCCTTTTCGTTTGGCGCAAATTAGCACCAATTTCTTCTAGATATATTCGCCTATTTTCGATATAATGTTCTAGGATTCGTCCGTAAACGACACGATGAGAGGGATTAGGGGGTACACAATGGAAGAAACAATCAGCTTGCGCGAACTGTTCGAAACGTTGCGCAAACGGCTTTGGCTTATTGTCTTGATCACCGCGCTGGCGACCGTTGTAAGCGGTGTGGTCAGCTATTTTCTATTAACGCCGATTTACCAGGCATCGACACAAATTCTCGTCAACCAGGCGAAATCGGAGCAGCAGTTCTACAACTTCAACGAAATCCAGACGAACGTGCAGCTCATCAACACGTACAGCGTCATCATTAAAAGCCCGACCATTTTGGAAAAAGTGAAAAACGAGTTAAACCTTGACCAGACGCTCGACGAGCTGAACGAACAAATCCAAGTCTCAAGCGAAAAAGACTCGCAAGTGTTCTCCGTCACCGTCCAAGATCCCGATCCGGCCATGGCGGCGAACATCGCCAACAAAACAGCCGAAGTGTTCAAAAACGAAATCGTCAAAATCATGAACATCGACAACGTGACGATTCTCTCGAAAGCGGAAGTGAAAGAAAACCAAACCCCAGTCAAACCGAAGCCATTGCTGAACATGGCCATCGCCTTTGTCGTCGGCCTCATGACCGGCGTCGGGATCGCCTTCCTGCTCGAGTACTTGGACAACACGATCAAAACCGAAGCTGACGTCGAAAAACATCTCGGCTTGCCGGTGCTCGGGGCAGTAAGCATGATGAATCCAAAACAAACCGAAGCAAAAGGGAAGCCATCCGTCATGAAGACAAGAGGTGAAACCATTGGCTCGTAGCAACCGTCAACAATTCAAACGATTGGAACGAAGCTTAATTACAGCGGAAGATCCAAAATCACCCATTGCCGAGCAATATCGGACGATTCGGACGAACATTCAATTTTCCTTCATCGACCGCCCGCTTCGCTCGCTTATTGTAACATCGACTGGACTAGGTGAGGGAAAATCGACGACAGTAGCCAATCTGGCTGTTGCCTTCGCCCAGCAAGGAAAAAAGACATTGCTCATTGACGCCGACTTGCGCAAACCGACGGTCCATTACACCTTCCGGTTAAACAACTACATGGGATTAACGAACGTTTTGACGGGCTCGGCGCCGCTGTTGCCGACGTGCCAGGTGACCGAAATCGACCATTTGTCGATCTTAACCTCCGGCCCGATCCCGCCGAATCCGGCCGAGCTCCTTAGCTCGAACGCAATGGCCCAATGCCTCGAACAATTGTACGAGACGTTCGACCTTGTCATCTTCGACACCCCGCCTGTCTTGGCGGTAACGGACGCACAAGTGCTGGCCAACCAATGCGACGGCACCGTCCTCGTCATCGAAAGCGGGGGAACGGAAATCGAGGCGGCCGTCAAGGCGAAAGAGCTGCTCGAAGCCGCGAACGCCAAGCTGCTCGGCGTCGTCTTGAACAAGCGGAAACATCGCGATGGCGGGCATTATTATTACTACCAATACAAGTAACAACGAACGGCTTCCCCAGCGCGCGGGAAGCCGTTCATGCGATAGAGAAACGAAGGGGGAGAGAACGGTTGAAAAACGTTGTGTTGATTGTCATTGTCGCCGCAGCCTGCCTCACTTTGATCGTCGCGAGCCATTTCTACTGGGAACAAAATATCGCCGCGGTAGTAAAAGAGGCGCGCGCCAAAATGGAAACGACGTCCAAACAAGACGAAATGGCCCATAAAGCAGAAACGGTGCTCGCCCGCGCCAAGCAACTGCCCGCCGCAGCACAACATGTCATGAAACAGGCGGTCAACGAAAACCGCCCGATCCGCCTCGTGATCGCCGGTTCGGAGTCCACTCCGGAGAAAGGCGGTTGGCCTGATTTATTCAAACAAGCCCTCGACGAAGCATACGGAAAGGGCGTGTTCGATATCACTGTCTATCAATATGAAGGGTTCACCACAGCCGATGCCGACGAACAGCGCATCGCCGCCGACTGGGCGGAGGAACAACCCGATCTTGTGTTGCTAGAACCATTTCTCTTAAACGACAACGGAGTCGTCACGATCGACGATTCGCTCGAACATATTCAAGCGATGATCGGGCAACTGAAAAATGCGGCCCCGAACGCGGTCGTGATGTTGCAGCCGCCGAACCCGATCGCCAATGCGACGTACTACCCCCAACAAGTCGCCGCCTTGCAAGCGTTCGCCAAAGAGAACGGCTATACATACCTCGATCATTGGCCCGCCTGGCCGGATGATGAAAGCGACGAATTTGCCACCTTCATCGACCCGGACAGCGACTTGCCGACGAAAGAAGGCGCCAAACGATGGGCCGAGGCCTTGGCGAAATACTTTATTGCTAAGTAAAGACGCGCACCCGATATGGGTGCGCGCCTCATTTACCGCGACGCCGTCGCCTTCAGCTCCAAATGCTCTTTTAATTCATTCGAAATCGCCAGACGCTCGCTCTCCGGCACAACTAAATAATAGATGCCGTTAATTTTCGTTCCTTGTCCGGTAATATGAAGCTGCTTAATTTGCTTGCGGGCGTCTTTGTAATTTTCCTGAATGTTTTTCATCTCGTCAAACGTCAAATTCGTCTTAATGTTTTTCCCAATCGCCGCCAGCACATCGCTGTAGTTTGCGAGCGACGAGAAGCTTGCCCCTTTTTCAATAATCGCTTGAATAATTTGCTTCTGCCGATCCTGGCGCCCGAAATCGCCGCGCGGGTCGTCTTTCCGCATGCGCGAATATTTCAACGCTTCATCGCCGTTTAACGTAATCTCGCCTTTCGGAAAGTGCGTCCCTTCATACGTAAACGCGAACGGGTTGTTCACCGTCACCCCGCCGACGGCATTCACGATGTCGCGGAAGCTTTCCATGTTGACTTTAATGTAATAGTCAATCGGAATATCTAAGAAATGCTCAACCGTCGCCATCGTCATCTCCACTCCGCCAAAGGCGTACGAGTGGTTGATTTTATCTTTCGTCCCTTTTCCGATAATCTCCGTTCTCGTATCGCGCGGCACGCTCACCATTTCGATCGATTGTTTATTCGGATTGACCGTCATCACAATGAGCGTATCGGCGCGTCCTTTATCCCCTTTCCGTTCATCGACACCGATCAACAAAATCGAAATCGGCGTTTTCCGTTCGAACGACACTTCTTCTTGGCGCTTCTCCGACTTCCAGTTTACTTGTTCATGCATCTCATTGGCCGTTTGTTTCACATGATGGTAAACGGAATAGGCAAACACTCCTATCCCGGCAAGCAACACAACGAACAGCCCCGCCAGCCAGCGGATCCATTTCTTCTTTTTTCGCCGTTTTGTTCGCATCGGTACTCTTCCTTTATCATAAAAAATGTCTCACAACACTTCGATTATAGACCGTTTTGCCTCAGAAAACAACTGGAAGACAAGCAGAACGGTTGCCACTCCTATCCTCAACCGGTGGAATTTTATTTCCACTTCGACAACATTCGACACTTTCCGTCTATTGATAGCTCATTCTTTCTATGTTACCATAATAGTTGTTTAGTAGAACGGAAAAGCGAGGAGGAGTGACGATGATCGACATCCATAGCCATGTTCTGCCTGGCCTCGATGACGGGGCGGCCACGATGGAAGACGCCATCGCCATGGCGCAAGCGGCAGCCAGCGAAGGGATTGCGACGATCATCGCCACTCCCCATCACCGAAACGGGGTCTATGACAACCCGAAATCGTCCGTCTTGTCATTGGCGGCGGAGCTGAACGACGAATTGAAACGGCGCGGCATCGCCTTGACCGTCCTGCCAGGCCAGGAAGTGCGCCTGCACGGCGATCTTTTGGATGGCTTTCATCGGCACGAGGTGATGACGCTTGCCGATACACCGTATATCTTAATCGAATTTCCGCCCGATCACGTGCCGAAATACGCCGAACAGCTGCTCTTTGACATGCAAGTGAACGGGCTCATCCCGATCATCGCCCACCCGGAGCGAAACGCCGAAATCATCGAGCAGCCCGAGCGATTGTACCAGCTCGTCAAACGCGGCGCCCTGGCCCAGCTGACCGCTTCGAGCGTCACCGGCCATTTCGGCAAGAAGATCAAAACGTTCTCGTTCCAACTGATCGAGGCGAACTTGGCCCATTTCATCGCCTCCGACGCCCATAACATCACGAACCGCCCGTTCCGCCTGCGCGCGGCGTACGAAACGATCCGCAAAGAATTCGGCACCGAGGCGCTCTACTACTTCCGCGAAAACGCCGAACTGCTCGTCCGCGGCCAAGCCGTGTTCCGCGACGAACCGAAGCGGGTGAAAAAAAAGAAGAAGTTTCTAGGACTCTTTTGAATGAAATGATGATATAACATTGTATAGGACATATGCCTTTTCTTTTGCCCTTTCGTTGTCGAAATATGGCCTCGATAGTTGTGGAATGATCGACAACGATGTCGATGAGTGACGTAAGCCTGCTCATATATAAAGGCGGCCCTTTCTTTAAGATCATTTGACTTATGCGGCAAGAGCTTCGCATAAATGATTTGCTTGTCTTAAAGACGGGCCGCTCCGTTCTTGTTTTCAACTCATTTTCGGTGATGTCTCCTTACCGTTATCAACGGAGGCACTCGGCCATGCCGTGGGTGGGGACGATGACGGTCCTACCACCTTAGACGCCCGTCGTCGAGGGTGTGGTGTGAGGGCGGGTTAGATGCCCGATTTTTCACTCGTTTTTATCTAATTCAGTGATTATGAGTCAGGCGTATCGTTTATAATAGAAAGATAGAGGATCCGTAATCTGTGAAAAGAGGCGATACGCGCATGGAACAAACTTGGGCGTTAAAGGTTGAGCGATTTGGAAAGATCAAACAGGGGGAAATCGATATTGCCCCGTTGATGTTGTTTGTCGGCGACAACAACAGTGGGAAAAGCTATCTGATGTCGCTTCTTTGGGGGGTGTTGTCCGAGGGGCGCAAGCTGTTTCCAAAAGACCCTCCGAACACGTCCACGTACAAGGAAATCGATCGCTTTCTTGAATCGTCTATCGGCGATGACTGCCTCATCCAAGACCGTGAAGCGCAACTGTTTGTCCAATGGTTTAATGATGTTCTCAGAAACAAAAAAAGCGAGTTGGTTCGAACGATTTTTCGGCGCAAAATCCCGATCGGTTCGTTAAGCATCGAGCGGTACCGCCGTTCTGAACCGCTGCGAATCATCTTTGAAAAGAAAGATTCGCTCCAAGGCGCTCGTTTTTCGACGGGGAAACACTATATTCGCATCCCGTATACGGATCGAAGCAAGGGACAAGCGACAGAGCGGTATCGCATGGCTCAATACATTACGTGGAATTTGCTGATGGATGGACTTACATCGCCGTTTTACCCACCATCCAGACAAGGCGGCATCCAAGGGCGGGCCATTGGCGAAGCGCTGTATTTGCCCGCTTCGAGAACAGGGTTCATGTTGTCTTACAAGGCGCTGGTGCAAGAGATGATGGAACGGATGATCAACGAAGAACATGAGGAACCATCCCTTGACTTCACGTTGCCTGTCTATCGATTCTTGCAAGCGTTGTTGCGTTTGGAGGAAAGCGGACAGTCGAAATATGCGGACATCGGACGATTTATTGAAACCGAGATTGCCAACGGAACCATGGACCAAGAAAAAGGACCGATTCCATCGTTCTACTATTGCCCACAAGGCAAACAAGAGCGCTTGCCGTTATACGTCACATCGTCGCTTGTAACTGAACTGTCGCCGCTCATTTTGTTTTTAAAATCAAAAGCAACGTACCGTTCACTCTTTTTTGAAGAGGCAGAAGCGCATCTGCATCCACGCGTCCAGCGCATATTAGCGACAGCGCTTGTCAAGTTGGCCAACCGAGGCATGCCGGTGTGGTTGACCACCCATAGCGATATTTTGTTCCAACAGGTGAACAATTTGATCAAACTTCACCAGCATCCAAAGAGAGAACAGTTGATGAAAACGTATGGCTATGTCGATGAGGACGCGATTGATCCGAAAAAGGTGAGGGCGTACCAGTTCCGCATGCAAGGCCAAGACACGATCATCACGCCGCTCATTCCGACCGAAAACGGCTTTCCGGCGGAAACGTTCAATGAAGTCATTTGGCAGTTGAATGAAGAGACGTATGCATTCCAGATCGGGGAAGAGGATGGAGAGGATGAATAACCTCGAATTGGGGCATGCAGTTCCTCATCAACGCATTCCACTGAATGACTCCGGACAAGGAGAATACACGTTGTAACGTTTCCCTGCCGCGCCATGCTATAATGGCGTCAAGGAGGTGAAGCCATGAGCCAAGAGCTGAAAGAATTGCTTCGTTCCGTCTTGCAAGAAGAACTGAAACCAGTCCACGACAGGCTTGAGCGGTTGGAAGGAACAGTCGGACACATTCGTCAAGACGTATCGCAGCTGCAGCAAGACGTATCACAACTTCAGAAGGATGTCACCCATCTGCAACAAGGCCAACAGACATTAGAAACCACGGTTTCCCAAATTCAAAAGGACGTTGCCCAGCTCCAAGAAGGGCAGAAGGCGTTGCAGCGTGATGTCGCCCAACTGCAAGAAGGCCAACGGACATTGGAAACGACGGTCTCTCAAATTCAAAAAGACATTGTCCAGTTGCAAGAAGGCCAGAATGCATTGCAGCGTGAGATCGTCCAGCTCCAAGAAGGCCAACGGACATTGGAAACGACGGTCTCTCAAATCCAAAAAGACATCACCCATCTGCAACAAGGCCAACAAACACTAGAACACGAGATGGCCGGCATGAAGCAGATGCAAGAGCGAATCCTCGAAGAGCTGCGCATTTCCAAACACAATCAATCCCTCATTTTAAACGATGTCACCAGCATAAGAAAATCCGTCGATGTCACCGTCTCGTACTTGCAGCGCCGATCCGATGTGATGTTTGACAAACTGATCGATCATGAAAAAGAAATCTTGAATCTGAAATCAAAAATGCCAAACTAAGTCCCGAAAAGGGGCTGTTTTTTATGCCCATATGCATCGGCGCATCGGCGCAGCTACGCACCGATACGCGGGGGCATAGGGGCCAACTATACATAGGGGGTTACGTACCACGTCAACTACCCCCACTTCGCTAACGCTTGAAGTGGGGGCTTGCAACTCCCCAGAAGTGCAAACGGACTTCGTCCTCCTTCCTTGACTTGGGGTTGCATCAGGGGGCAGGTTGACGACTACCCAACGACGCAGGTCATGCCTGCATCGTTACCGATTCTCTCGGTGTGTCTGTTGGCAGTACTTGGCTTCCACACACAACAGACGGACCTACGCTCGATGTTTTACGGTTACAACGTTTCCTGTAACCAACTCCATACATCGAGTAGCCGTGATTGGAGTGCCTTTATTGAACGGTTTTCTCCACGCCTTTATTATATCATACACAAAAGAAAGGGGGGAACGCGCATTCCTCTCCCACTTACTCCCTTTGGTCGTTGAAGTGGGAGTCTCCTGCGCGAAATAGGATGAAAAAAGTACGCAAAGCGATCATCCCGGCGGCGGGGCTCGGCACAAGATTTTTGCCAGCGACGAAAGCGATGCCTAAGGAAATGCTGCCGATTGTTGACAAGCCAACGATTCAATACATCGTCGAAGAAGCGATTGCCTCTGGCATTGAAGATATTATTATCGTTACAGGGAAAGGAAAACGCGCGATCGAGGACCATTTCGACAACGCTTTTGAGCTTGAACAAAACTTAATTCAAAAAGGCAAATACGACTTACTCGAAAAAGTAAAAGAACCATCGAAAGTCGACATTCACTACATTCGCCAAAAAGAACCGAAAGGACTTGGCCATGCCGTTTGGTGTGCGCGCAACTTTATCGGCGACGAACCGTTTGCCGTTCTGCTTGGTGACGACATCGTCCAAGCGGAAACACCATGCTTAAAACAATTAATTGACCAATATGAACAAACTCTCAGTTCCGTTATTGGTGTCAAAAGAGTGCCTGATAACGAAACGCACCGTTACGGCATCATCGATCCAATTGAACAACACGGACGCCGCTACCAAGTCCGCCAATTCGTCGAAAAACCAGCACCAGGCACCGCGCCATCCAACTTAGCAATTATGGGAAGATACATACTTACACCAGAAATCTTTTTATTCCTTGAAAAACAAGAAGCCGGCGCCGGCGGCGAAATCCAGCTCACCGACGCGATTCAAAAGCTCAATGAAATCCAGCGCGTGTTTGCTTACGAATTTGAGGGCAAGCGCTACGATGTCGGAGAAAAGATCGGGTTTATTAAGACGACGATTGAGTTTGCGTTGCAGCATGATGAATTAAGAGAAGACCTTATTCAATTCATGGAAAAACTATTAAATGATCTGAAAGTAGAAGAGAAATAAAAGGAGGACCGGGGAGTTGGCAAAGTCGAATACCGCACAGGATGCGGTTGTTTCTAATCAAAGAGTAGAATACACTTTCTTTCAAAGTTTAGAAGATACATCTAAACTATACGCTATTACGAAAAGAACAATCGACATTGTCGGAGCAATCATTGGACTTGTTTTAACAAGTCCACTTTTTTTGATTATCAGCATCTTCTACTTATTCGGTGAATCGAAAGGCCCAATTTTCTTCAAACAAGTTCGTGTAGGAAAAAACGGAAAAAGATTTCATATTTATAAATTTCGCTCGATGATTGTCAATGCAGAGGAAAAACTGAAAGCAGATAAAGAACTGTATGAAAAATATGTAAGAAACAATTATAAGTTAGAACCGCACGAAGATCCAAGAATTACAAATTTAGGACGCTTCTTACGCAAAACGAGTCTTGATGAAATTCCCCAACTGATTAACGTGTTAAAAGGGGAAATGAGTTTAGTAGGGCCGAGGCCAGTTGTCCAAGAAGAATTAAAAGAATATGGAGTTAAGGTAGGCGAGTTCTTATCTGTGAAGCCTGGCCTTACTGGATATTGGCAAGTAAGTGGTAGAAGTGAAATAGGATATCCTGAAAGAGTAAACTTGGAACTTTACTATGTATATAATCAGTCATTGCTTTTAGATATAAAAATAATTTTAAAGACTGTTTGGATGGTCTTGCTTAAAAAAGGTGCTTATTAACTTATGTGAGAAATTAAGTTTATTACCTAAAATGTAAATTCTGCTTGTAACAATAGAAAGAATAAATAATAATTTTTTAAGGGTGTATTATTAGATGAAAATTAGAGTGGAACTTCATACTCACACTCAATATTCACATGACAGTCTACTAAATAAGTGGTTTTATTTAATAATGTTAAAGCTAAAACGAATTAAAGTAGTAGGTATTACGGATCATAATGAAATAGAAGGGGCAATAAAATTTAAAAAGTTTTTAGAACGATTTGGAATAAGAGTTATAGTTGGTGAAGAAATTTTTTCGAGTAAAGGAGAAATCATAGGTTTATTTTTGAAAGAAAAAATAGCTCCTGGTAAATCGCCAAGAGAGACAATGCTTGAAATAAAAAAACAAGGTGGGTTGGTTTATATCCCACATCCCTATGATGAAAAAAGATATAAAACTGTTTTACCTGAGGAAGAAATAGCTAAAAATTTAGATTTAATAGATATAATTGAAGTGCATAATGGACGAAACATAAAAGATTATTTTTCACATAAACAATTGGAGATTGCCACCAAGTATAAAAAGGTACAAAGTATCGGTAGTGATGCACATACGTTTTTTGAGTTAGGTAGAAACTATAATGAGATGGAAGAATTTGTTGATAAAAATGATTTTCTTGAGTCTTTGAAATATGCGAGTTATGTAAAAAAAAATTGTATCCAAATATCCCATCAGGTAACAAAATTTGTTAGGATAATTAGATTAATAAGAAAGGGTCAATTTAATGAGATATTTAGAATTATCAATAAAAGATACAGAAGAAGTGAGCAAGCAGCTGGCACAGAAAATAAGTCAGGATTTTAGGCCAGATGTAGTTGTTTTCATAGCTAAAGGTTCTTATATAATTGGAGATGTAATCAGTAAATATTTTAATGTTCCACTAATTGAAATACATGCTACGAGAGAAGGAAATACATTCAAAAATCTAGTTAGTCCCATTTTAAAGCTAATTCCTAAAGGTGTAAAAATTTATTTAAGAAAAAGAGAGCTACAATTAGGAGTTCATAGTAAAAATTCAGATCGAAGAGTTTATCTAGAGAAAGGAAAAGATAAACTTGAAGGAGCGGAAAATGTTTTAGTAGTAGATGATTCTGTAGATACAGGAAATACTGCAAAGCAGGTATGTGAATTTATTAGAAATAACTTTTGGAATAAAACAATAAAATTCGCTAGTTTAAACTATTTTGAAGAAAGTAAAAAAGTTTATAGAGTGGACTATAGTTTATATAAAAATTATATTTTGATAGGGCCTTGGTCAAAGGATTCGAAATATTATAATGAGTTTATAATGAGGTATCAACAATGGAAGGAAAACTACTAACAACGGATTGGTTGCTGGTGGCGCGGAAAGATTAATTGCTAAAATGTTACCCATTAATGAAGGTACAAGGTATGAATTGTATTCAAACTTTTTTCATCGAACAACATCCCCTAATAAACTAAGATTAATATGAGATTAAGGTAGATTAAATATTTAATAAAAGAGGGGAATAGGAATTGAAAAAGAATATCTATATTTTTTTAAATAAACTTCAGATTATATTAATTGGTATTATAATGATTGTACTTCAACTTCCTTTTATAAGGCAAATAGATTTCTTTAGCAAGGTGAAGTATTATTTATTAGCGCTCATAATCATTTTTTTTATTTTAAGTTACATTAAGTTGGCGGGTTCAAAATATCAAATTGTTAAAAATTACTCTTTAAGTATAATTATTGCTCTAATATTTTTGTTCTCATTATTGAACGTATTGATAAATGGTAATTATGCAAGTTTTATAAATCAAATATTATTTATGTTATTTCCTTTATTAGCAGGAATAATGTTTGCCCATAATAAAGAGGAGATTAAGTTTGGAAAAACTAATTCATCATCAATTAGTCATTTATTGCTAATTATTATTAGTATTCAAGTTTTAAGTGCGTTAGTAATAAATATGTTTGATATTGATTTAACACAATTCGCAGTTAATGATTTACATGCTTATAAAACATTTTATACAACAGAAGGAGATAAAAGGATAGCTGGTACTCTTGGGCATCCAATAATATTGGCATTTGTTTGTATTCCCTTGTTCTTTTTATCTATCAATTATTATAAACAAACGAAAAATAAGATTTTTTTGTTGACTTTTATCTTAACACTATATGTAATTATTCATACTTTTTCAAGGGGAACATGGTTAGGGATTTTTTTATCCTTAATAATATATTTTATTGTTTCAAACGCAAAATCAAAAATTACAATGACGTTTAATATAATTATATTTGTAATTATATTCATTTATTTTAATATGCACGAACAATCTTCAGTTATTAATAGATTTAATAGTTTATTAAACTATAGTAATGATTTTTCTGTAATTCATAGAAAGCTAATGTTTTCTTGGGCATTAGAAAGGTATTTAAATAATGATTTATCTTATATTACAGGAATTGGTTATGGTTTAGGAAATAATTTTGCAAGTATATATGTGCCATCTGATAACTTTCCTGTAATAGATAATTCTTTTATTTCTATGTTAATTGAATTAGGGACAGTAAATATGGTAATTTCATCAATATTAGTAATAAGAGCATTATATTTTAGTTATAAATCAAATGTTGTATATATGTATATACTGATAGCAATGTTATTTGCTTCACTTACTTTTGATATTTCCTCATGGTATTTACCTTCGTTTATGTTCTGGTTGATTATTGGATACAATAATAATAAACAAAAAATTCATTGTAGATAGTGAGTTGAATTGTAGAATGATTAATATAATATTTTTACCATGGAGAGATATTCATAATTATAGGAAAGAAGGATTTAGAGTTCGTGAGAGTAATATACTTAAAAATCTTTCTGAAAGATCGGATATCAATAAGATATTAATAGTTAATCGAGCAAGAAATTTCAAATCTGTTGTTTTAAAAAAAACAACAGGAATGGAAATAAAAAGCGAAATATTACCCAATAAAACTCTTATTTATGAATATTTTGGAAGCAAACTTTTTAAAATCACTGAAAACATTTTTTCTTTAGAACTTCCTTGGTATTTTTTAAATAAAGGTGACAATGAATTAGAAAACTATTTACTATTTCAAAAATACTTGATGTTTATTATAAACAAAATATCGAGATTATTAGAAATTGATTTGAATTCAAAAAATACTTGGGTTTGGTCATCTGATTTAACAAGATCATATATTTTTAAAGAGTTAAATAACAAAGGATTAAACTGTATTAAAATTTTTGATACAATCGATAATTTAACTGAACATGGAGCTTATACTCACAAACAAAAAGAAAAAAATAAAGAAAGATATAAAGAAGTTGATCAAAATGTTGATATTATTTTTTCAGTATCAAAAGCTAATTTGGAAATTTTATATAAAAACCCCTATGTTAAAAAATACCATATCGAAAATGGTGTTGATATAGAAAGATTTGGTAAATTTCATCGAATTAAAGAAAAAAATAAAAAAACTATTTGTGGTTACGTAGGTGTTATTGAAAGTCGAGTTAATTTTGATTTATTAAGAGAAATAGCAATAAAAACTCCTGAGATAGAATATAAGTTAGTCGGACCAGTATTAGATAGTAATAATCATACTCTTGATCAATTGCAAAAACTTAATAACGTACATTTTGTTGGACCTGTTTCTTTTGAAGAGATACCATCTGTAATTAATAATTTTGATGTATGTATAATTCCACATGTGATTAACAACTTTACAAAATCTATGAGCCCACTTAAATTTTATGAGTACCTTGCAGCCAATAAACCTATTATAATGACTCAAGTTCCTCCAGCAGATTCAGTTAGTAAAGTAAAAGGTGTATATATCGCTAATACAGTTGAAGAATGGTTAGCTGCTCTAGAAAAGGCAAAAAAATTTCATGAGGAAGAATTAAAAAATGATACTGAACGTCAGTTGTTAATTCAAAGACACTCATGGAAACAAATAGTCGATCATATGGTTAACTGTGTTTTAAATACAAGTTCAGAGGTTATTTAAGATGATAATAAAAGAGGATGTCAAAAGAATAATTACGAATACTACTCTTTTGAGTTCTTTACAAATTTTTAATTATATTATCCCCTTATTTTTGTTTCCATATCTAACTCATACACTTGGGACAACTATTTTTGGTATTTGGATGTTATCTCTTAATATTATTCAATACCTTAATATATTGATAGACTATGGATTTAATTTATCTGCAACAAAAAAAGTGGCAATTTGGAAGAGGAATAAGGAAAAAATAGCAGAGCTTTTTACCAGTGTAATGTTTATAAAATTTTTGTTTTTTACTACTGCTTTTTGTATAGTAGTTTTATTTAGTGAGATTATTAATAATTTATTTAGACTACCCAATAATTTATTGTTAGAAATGTTTTTATATTTATTTGGTTTAATTTTAACTCCTTTTTGGCTATTCCAAGGATTAGAACAACTAAAAATTCCCACTTTATTAAATTTAGTTGCTCGGATTTTTTCTATGTTTGCTTCTTTTATATGCATTAAAAATGCAAATGATATTTATTTGCTTCCAATAATAAATGGAATTCCTTTGGTGATAACTGGATGTATTTCGTGGGTTATATTATATAAGCAAGAAATTAAGTTAATCATTCCTAAGTGGAAGCTGATAAAAAAGGAGATTGTGGATGGTTTTGATTTATTCATATCTTCTATATCTGTATCATTATATACGATTTTAAATTCAATTCTACTAGGAATTTTTGCAGGTCCTCAATATGTAGCATATTATTCAATTTGTGAAAAAATAATTCAAGTAACAAAAAGTATTATAACACCGGTATTTCAGGCAACGTATCCTTTTATGGCCAAAACTTTAAATGAGAAAAGGAAAATAAATTGGGGTGTTTTAAAGATATTATTTTTGTTAAGTCTATTGATAGGGTCTATTATCATCTTGATTTTAAATATTTTTAATGATACAATTCTTAACTATTTTCTTCATGGAGAATTTAATAATAGCGTAAAAGCTACTTTACTATTAATGAGTTTTATCCCATTAATAAGTTTTTTAAATAATTCATTATTTATACAGACTTTAGTACCTCTTGGAGAATCTAAATATCTAAGAAAAGCAACTTTCTTAGCAGGATTTATTAATATATTATTTGTAAGTTTATTTGCTGGTACTTTAAAGGAATTGGGTAGTTCAATGGGGTATGTTCTTTCTGAGCTATCTGTGCTGATTCTTGGTATTATAAAAGTTTATATGTATAGTAAAAGGGAATGTGACCGCTAAATAAAACCGGTTCTTACGCAATCGTGGTGATAGGAAGAAGCTGATTGAGAAATTAGTGTGCAAATTAGAATTTTTTAGCTTCTCGTTTCATTATCTCTATTTTTCACCAAAAGAACGTAAGAACCATAAAACCGAACAGAATTCGATTGATTAAAGTGAACATTTTTTACCAGTTAGAAACAGGCACTTTACATGGAGTGGCGTACTGACTGATAGCTTCGTTTCATATGATTAACTCTTGTTGTTGCCCGCTTTTTTCATAAACATCTGTATGCAGAGGTTCCATGTCAATTGACGGGTATTACGCTGAAATTTCCAGAAAAGTGTTCACTAACTTATTTAACGAAAACTGTTCAATTTGGTTCTTACGTTCTTTTGTGATAGCTTAAATAATGTACGTAATGGAGTAAATAACTATGGCATTTCCAGTGATTTATTTTTGGATACTAATAAAAAACGAATAATAGTACACAATAATTTTAATTGTAATTCGATGTCCCAAGAAATATGTGTAAGAACCAATTTTGCTCGTCGGTTACAAGAAAGGAGAAACGGGTTTATCAAATGGAGTCTAATATTGATATTATTGTTATTACAGTAACTTACGGGAATAGATGGAATTTATTAAAAAAAATTTGTTAACGCTAGAATCTATTGATCTAATTAAAAAAGTTATCGTAGTTAACAATGGTTGTAATTATGATCTTAATAAAAAAATCAAAAGATTTACTAAATGTTTTTTAGTAAATTTAAAAGAAAATAGTGGTTCAGCTAAAGGGTATAGTTATGGAATAAAAACCTATTTAAAATTGAAAAATAGCCAAAAAAATAATACAAACGAATGGGTGTTATTTTTAGATGATGATAATTTTATTAAAGAAATTAATAAAGGAGCTTTAATAAAACTTTTATCAACAGAAAACAGAGAAAAACAGGCTTATTTTTGTAGAAGAATAAGTCGTAATGACTATTATGATAATTATCAACCTGTTAAATATAATACATTTCTTGGTTTTAATTTCTTTAAAAGCAAGCCGATAAATAAAATTAAAACATTGGAGTTATTGCCATACAGCGGAATGTTGTTAACCAAAGAAATAATAGAAAAGATTGGATTACCCAATGAAGATTTCTATTTATATTGTGATGATTATGAGTACTCTTTTCGATTAGCAAAAAACAAAATTTCAGTGTCTTTGTTAGATAGTTGTATAATTGAAGATATGGAAATAAGTTGGAATAAAAAGGAAGGGAATTTTGCTATAAGTGTTGTTACTGGGGATCCCTTAAAAGTTTACTATAGTGTTAGAAACAGAGTTTATTTTGAAAAACAATGCATGGTTTCAAATTATTTCATTTTTATGAGTAATGCCGTTTTATTTATATTATATTTAATATACAAAAATATTAAATCAGGTACAAGAATAAAATTTAAAAGTCTATATGCCTTATTATTAGGATTATATGATGGTTTAAGGGGAAGATTAGGTGTCAACAAGAAATTTATTTTAAAGTAAGCAAAACCATACTTATCTCGAAGAAATGTTTGAATGATCGGTTATCTTTAGAAGCCGCTCCGAGTCCTGATTCGGTAGTAGTGTTATGTAAAATCATGTATTTCCACTCACTTTGTTGTTCCTTGGTGAGATAAGGGAATTTCCTAGGGGGTTATCAAGTAATTTCTCTAGCTATCCTTCGTTGAATAAGGACACGTAGGTGGACATGGATTGACCGATGAAGATTTAGCATGGTCACTACATCTTTGACAAGGTAGCCTTCCATGATCAAGCGAATGGTCGTCACACGTTGTCATAAAAAGGCATCTTTGATGTTCCGCTCTTCTTTACATAACTTTCGAGCTGTGAATCCATAAGTATTCATTACTTTTAATCGTTTTATAAGGGGGTTCTGTTCCTTTTTCGTTCGTTTCCTTAGGAGTAGTGTCGACCAAATGACCAAATGGGTCAATGTTATACAAAGGTTGAAACTCAAAGTTAACATTTATATAGTGTGTTTTATAAGATCTAGTTTCTTTCATTAATACAAGGACATGATTTTTTCTACCCGAGTTCGACACTTACTAGGCAAACAAATTGCTCACCAGCCCTTGATACATAAGGGTTGATGAGCGATCATGCATACTTCACGCGCGTATCTATGAGTGATGCTGGATATGTAGGATTCTTAGAAGCAGATCCAACGCCTACAGCCACAAAGGTTTGGCGATGCTTTAAAGTGAGTTTGGCGCGCTGATTTATATGTTCTTACATTATAACTCATAAACACGATATTAAAAGGACAAATTTACGAAGCGTGTGTCTATGAAAATCAACGTATTTTCCTAGTGTAACGACCTCAAATCCCTTGATATAAAAGGCTTTTTCTAAATTGTGCTTGCCTAAAATGGACTTCAAACTGTCGAACTCGGGTTCTAGGAAATAGAGGTTATTTTCCCTTATGATTAGACCGAACGAAGGAATGTAGGCACAACGATGCCAGGAGACATGGGAGGGTTCGTCATCATAAGCAACGCAGAAATCCATGGTGCATCCCATACGCTTCCCCCCACTACAACCAAATTTAACCAGTAGTGGCCGCGAAGCGCACCCCGTCAATGTAAGATATACACATATTTAAAAAATAATGTTAGAAACCATGTCGAAAAATATTTTTTTGACACCCCTGAAACGGCTACAAACGTTGATATATCAACATTTCTAGAGGGAGGATATATATTATGATGGAAAAGGAATTGGTATCTATTCTGCTAGCCACCTATAATCCTAAAATAGAATATTTAAGAAAACAATTAGAAAGTATTAATAAACAAGATTATCCAAATATAGAACTTATTATATGTGATGATTTTTCAAAAGAAGAAATTTATCATAGTATTATTCAGCTAGTCGAAGAAACAGTAACTAGGGTTCCATATAAAATAATTCGAAACAAAAAAAACCTTGGGAGTAATAAAACTTTTGAGTTGTTAACAAAAATTGGATCGGGAGATTTTTACGCTTATTGTGATCAGGATGATATATGGGAAGAACATAAAATTTCTAGTTTAGTTAGAAAAATTAAGTCAGAAGAAGCTTTAATTTGCTATTCTGATTTATCTGTAATAAATGAAAATGATATTATCATTTCTAAAAGTTTTAAAAGATTTTCTAAGAGAATTCAACATGTTTTCGGAGAGAAGAAATATGGGTATTTTTTAAGAAGAAACAGTATTTCAGGTTGTGCGATGCTTATTAGAAGTGATGTAGCAAAAGAGAGTCTACCATTCCCTGAATACAAATACTATGTTCATGATCATTGGCTCACGTTATTTGCTTCATGTAAAGGAAAAATTGCATATATAGAAGAACCGTTGGTAAGATATAGAATTCATTCGAATAATCAAATTGGCGCAAAAATAATGCAAGGAATATATAATAAAGAAGATTATATTTATAACAAGCTTTATCTTGAAAGAGAAAAACTTGCATATGCCCAAAAAAGATTAACCAGTTTTCAAAATGAACATTTACAAAAAGAAATATTAAAAATACAAAAATTTATTGAAAATAGAATTGAATTTTTTGAAAAGTTAAGTGTAAAGAGTATGTGGAAATTAATTAAAAATATTAATTATGATCCTCTTTTAGTAATTTTTGAAATCCTCTTTAGATTACTCCCTGATAGATTTTCAGGAGCAATTTTAAGTTTCGCCAAAAGATAGTCTAGAAAGTTGGTGAAGATTATCAAGGTATCAGTTATTATTTTAACTTTTAATAGAACGTGTTGCAAAACGCATAACGAATGCATAAATGCACATAAAAAATCCACCACCTTGGAAATCATATACAGTGACCAAAAAAACAACTCTCCAAGGGGTGGACACTATTATGATTTCCAATTGGAACAGCGAACATGCATGGACTTATGAAATTGACCCAATTTTAGAAGCATTATTTCGGTATATCGACTCGCTATCATTGCCGGAAACACCGTATGTGACAGGAAGACCGCCGGTGTCGAAAAAATCGTTGTTGAAATGTTTCTTTTTGAAAACCTATTTTTCCATTGATTCCTTGCGAAAATTAGTGCGCATCCTGCAGTGTTTTCGCTGTTTTCAACGGGCCTGTGGGCTTGGTGAAGTCCCTCACCTTTCTACGTTTTCCCGTGCGGCGAAGTGGTTCCGGGAACAAGGATTTCCTGTTTTTCATGCACAGCTGCTCAAAGATCTAGAAGTACGTTATCCGCAAATCGTGCTGATCGACAGCACGGCCCTTCGAAGCAGTCTTTACGATTCACAGGCGAAGTGGGGAGTGTCCACCCGATATCACTGGTTTAAAGGATATAAACTCCATCTCTGCACCACCGCCGAGGGAATCATTTTATCTCATGTGTTGACCACAGCGAATCGAAATGATGCGGCAGTAGCACCAGAATTGCTTGTTTCTTTAAAGCAGTGGGATATCGAATTTGTATTGGGCGATGCCGCGTATGACAGTGAAAAGGTTCGTCAAACAGCAGAGCAATCAGGAATCCTATTCATTTCCCCTATCAACCGCCGCAATAGCGAGGAACGAAAAGATGCCTATGGCCGGGTTCTTCCTGTATTTTTGAAAACGAGATTTGGCCAATGGCTGTTTGGACTTCGTCGTGAGATTGAACGAGTATTTAATGAGTTAAAGAGTGACGGGTTGGAACAGCCAAGATGGTATGGATTTCATCGATATGTACTGCATGTGTTATGTTGCATCCTTATGCATAACTTCGAGTTTTTACTCTAGTTTTGCAACACCATCTATATTAAGTAAAGATACCAATGTGGCGGCAAAAATGATACTTGTCGAATATAGTATTGCTTATGTTGCTGAAGCAATGGTTTATCATTCCCATGATTATACTATTCTTGAGGAGTTTAAGAGATATTTTGATATAGGCGTTTTTTATGGCAGGGAAAAGTAGATTTTAGAAAATGGGGTTATATGAAAATACCTTTAGAAATTAAGTATGTATAAAGGATATTGGGACAAAAATCATTAGGAGGGCTTATAGTGAAAGGCATCATTTTAGCTGGCGGGAGTGGTACTCGCCTTTATCCTTTAACAAAAGCAGTATCTAAACAATTATTGCCTATCTATGATAAACCAATGATCTATTATCCGTTATCAGTTCTGATGTTAGCCGGTATTCGAGATATTTTGATTATTTCTACTCCTAGTGACACACCGCGTTTTAAAGAATTGCTAGGGGATGGTTCGGACTTAGGAATCTCATTATCCTATGCTGTGCAACCTTCTCCAGACGGTTTGGCACAGGCATTTATTATTGGTGAAGAGTTTATCGGTGATGATAATGTTGCGCTTATTTTAGGTGACAATCTTTTCTACGGTCACGGTTTGACACAGTTGTTGCAGAGAGCGGTTGAGCGCAAAACTGGGGCAACGATTTTCGGCTATTATGTTAAGGACCCTGAACGTTTTGGTGTTGTGGAGTTTGATGAGAACGGAAAAGTAATCTCTATTGAAGAGAAACCGCAAAATCCTAAGTCGAATTATGCGGTAACGGGGTTATATTTTTATGATAATCGTGTTGTTGAAATTGCCAAAAGTATTAAACCTTCTGCACGTGGAGAACTAGAAATTACGGATGTTAATAAAACATATTTAGAACTTGGCGAATTGCATGTTGAAATTTTAGGTCGTGGTTTTTCTTGGTTAGATTCAGGTACACATGAGTCATTGCTTGAAGCTTCGCAATTTATCGAAACAATCGAGAAACGTCAAAGCTTAAAGGTTGCTTGTCTTGAGGAAATTGCTTATGTGAAAGGATATATTACGAGAGAACAATTATTAAAGTTAGCTGAACCATTAAAGAAAAATCAGTATGGCCAATATTTAATAGATATTGCTAATCAGAAAAAGAAACCAATATATTTATAATATTATAATATGGGGTGCTTGTTATGAAAGTGTTTGAGACTTCATTGCCCGGTGTGTTGTTAATTGAACCAAAGGTGTTCGGCGATCACCGAGGTTTTTTTATGGAAAGCTACAATAAAAAGCTTTTTGCGGAATATGGGCTTGATTTTGATTTTATTCAAGACAATCATTCGTTGTCACAACAAGCAGGAACGATACGTGGACTTCATTATCAGTTAAATCCGAAGGCGCAAACGAAACTCGTTCGTGTTACTCGAGGTGCTATCTACGATGTCGTTGTCGATATTCGTAAAGGTTCACCGACATTTGGCAAATGGCAAGGGTTTATTTTAAGCGCGGATAATAAGCGGCAATTGCTTGTACCAAAGGGATTTGCCCATGGTTTTTGTACGTTAGTGGAAAATACGGAAGTACAATATAAAGTGGATGAATACTATTCTCTAGAGCATGATCGTGGCATTCTTTGGAATGATCCGGCGTTAGGAATTGATTGGCCGACAACGAATCCAATTCTTTCTGACAAAGATACGAAACATCCACTATTAGCAGATGCCGAAATCAACTTTGAGTGGGAGAGATAATAATGAATCTTTTAGTTACAGGCGGAGCAGGTTTTATTGGTAGCAACTTTGTCCGTTACATGCTTGAGAAATATCCAAATTATAAAGTAGTCAATTATGATTTATTAACTTATGCTGGTAATCTTGAAAACTTAAAGGATGTGGAAAATCACCCGAACTATACATTTGTGAAAGGTGATATCAATAACCGTGAGCTAGTGGATTATCTTGTTAAAACGCACCAGATTGACGTTATTGTGAACTTTGCGGCTGAATCGCATGTAGACCGCAGTATTATAGATCCTGATATTTTCGTAAAAACAAATGTATTAGGCACGCAAGCGTTATTAGATGTGGCGAAAGACAACAATATTAAGAAATATGTGCAAATTTCAACGGATGAAGTGTACGGTACACTTGGAGAAACGGGATATTTTACAGAAGAAACACCATTAGCACCGAATAGCCCTTATTCGGCAAGTAAAGCTGGTGGGGATCTACTTGTAAGAGCTTATCATGAAACGTATGGACTAAATGTGAACATTACGAGATGTTCTAATAACTATGGACCATATCACTTCCCTGAAAAACTCATTCCGTTAATGATCACGAATGCGCTGGAAGGGAAAGAACTTCCGATTTACGGTGACGGCCAAAATATTCGTGATTGGCTGCATGTTAAAGATCATTGTGCGGCAATTGATTTAGTGATTCATAAAGGTAGACCTGGGGAAGTATACAATATCGGCGGACATAATGAACGGACAAATAATGAAATTGTGCATCTAATCGTCGAAAAACTAGGGGTTTCAAAAGATTTAATTAAATATGTTGCCGATCGCCCAGGGCATGATCGTCGTTATGCAATTGATCCAACGAAGATTATGACAGAGCTTGGCTGGAAGCCCCAATATACGTTTGAAACAGGTATCGTTGAAACGATCCAATGGTATATCGACAACCAAGAATGGTGGAAAAATATTAAATCCGGTGAATATATGAACTACTATCAAAAACAGTATGGTGACAAGCTATGAAAGTGGTTGTGACAGGTGCAAAAGGTCAACTTGGTACCGATTTAGTCCATTTACTCGCTGATAGAGAGTATGAAGTTTATGGTTATGGACGAGAAGAGTTAGATATAACAAACTTTGAACAAGTAAAACAGATTATTGGCAAAGTTAACCCTGATGTTGTTATTCATGCTGCGGCCTATACAAAAGTAGACTTAGCAGAATCTGAGCCAGATCAAGCATTTTTAATCAATGCTTATGGAACGAGGAATGTTGCAGTTGCGTCAGAAGCGGTAGGGGCAAAACTTGTCTATATTAGTACAGATTATGTCTTTGATGGCATGGCTACTACACCATACAATGAGTTTGCTCCAACGAATCCACTTAGTGTATACGGTAAAAGCAAATTAGCCGGGGAACAGTTTGTTCGCGACTTACATTCGAAGTTTTTCATTGTCAGAACTTCTTGGGTCTATGGAAAGCATGGAAATAATTTTGTTAAAACAATGTTAAAGTTGGCCCAAGAACGAGATGAGTTAATGGTCGTACATGATCAAATTGGTTGTCCAACGTATACAGTAGATTTAGCACATTGCATTTTAGAAATAATTCAAACAGAAAAGTACGGCATTTATCATGTTTCTAATTCGGGACATTGTTCTTGGTATGAGTTTGCGAAAGCTATTTTTGAAGAAGCAGGGATAGATGTTAAGGTAAATCCGTGCACAACTAAGGACTTTCCAAGACCAGCGCCAAGGCCAGCTTATTCGGTGTTTGACCATTTGTCTTTAAGATTAAATAAATTTAAAAAAATGAGGAACTGGAAGCATGCTTTAAAAGATTTTATTAATAATGATGGTTTTGTAAAACTAAGATAACAATTTTAAATTGCAAATAGGGATGTATAATTCCAAGAGGAATTGATGACGATGAAATCCATAGAATGGTGGATGTTATAGACTAGCATTTTTCATATCTTAAAATAAACACTTGAGAATAATCTTTCTAAGAGTTACGTTGTCAAGAGGTGTTTTTGTAGTTTTGGCGTTTAAAGCAATTTTAAGGTAACTATTCACCCCAGTGCTAGTGTATAAAAAAGCCCAGCACAAATAGGGCATTTCGGTCATAGAAAATGCCCTAGGTAGCGGAAAGAACTCGATCGATCGTTTCGCCTGCCAACAGAAGACATAACGAATCCCACACGTTTTTTTCGTGTTTCGTCAGTGTGGAAACGATGCTTCTTGCGATGCAAAACGACTGCGCGAATGTTTCTTCGCGAAACGTACCCGAAATGTTCTCTTTGACTTTGACCATGCGAAGATCGCGTTCGGCTTGGTTGTTATCAAAGGGAACATGTACTTCACGTAAGAAACGCAGCGCTTCTTCCTTTCGTTTTTGAAGGCGTCGAACAAAAGCGAGTGCTTTTTTCGGAAGAGGCGTCATCGTTTCTAATCGGTGTTGTGCTCTTTCTAGGATGCGATCATACACTCGTTCCCACCGTCTCGCTTCTTCTTCGGAAAGTGCACCGTGATGGGCTTCGACGGCTTGCTTGGCGGCTAACAGAAACGTGGTCATGCGCATCGCCCACGTATGCCCCTGTTCGATGAATCCTTTTAACTCACGCAAATGGTGGGCATGACAAAGGGCATGGGTGGCATGTGTGTATTTCGGATATGTACCGAACGCATCGTGCATCATCGTCCCTTCATATCGGGGAAGAATCCCGATATCATCGGTCGCTTTTTTTCCACGAGAAGCGTGAGGAGCCAAGTATGTATATCTCGATGTACACGCGACATGCA